>LVBC01000175.1 GCA_001604265.1 Spirochaetales bacterium Spiro_01 | reverse complement strand
AAGAAATCATTCTGATTTCGGTATATAAAGTTGCTAAAAAAAATACAAATTATTACTTTCTAAGGAGCACAATATCGTTCTAGATGAGAAGTGTAACTGCGAAGAATGCCAGCAGAAGCGAGAAGACTGCATTCATCACCTTCTCGTGCTCTCCAAAGAGTCTTGAAAGGAAGGCGCCGAAGAGTGCCCATACAAGACCACATAGGAAGCAGACAAGTGCAATCGAAATCGAAAGCAGGTACTCTGCTGCCCTGCTGTAGCCCTGGGATAGGATGTATGCGGGAATTGCAGTAAGCCCCAGGAACCAGACCTTTGCATTTATTATCTGCATTGTCGCACCCTGGATGAAGGAGCTGCTTGAGTTCTCTGTGCTGAAGATTCTCCTTGCGCTCAGGCATCTGTATGCCAGATACAGCATGTAGGCTGCAGCTACGATCCTCATTATCCTCTCCATCGCAGGAAGGGCCGAGATGACCAGGGATGAAAAGAGGTAGCAGCATGACATTATGACAAGGATTCCTGCAAGCATTCCGAAGTTCAGTCGTATGCCCTTTTTCAGGCCGACCTTGCTGGCATTTACCATGCTCAGAATGGTATTGGGTCCGGGTGTGATCGCGCCGACAATGAGGTAGAGATAGAAGGAGATCAGGTGTGCCATATCAGCCTCTGATGATAGCATTAATCTATTGACAATAAAAGGATACTTGTCTTTTATGACAAATCAACTATAGAATGTAAATATGCCGAAGAAGATAGATCACGAAGAAAGGAAGATCAACATCCTGAAGACCGCACTCGAGGTCTTCTCCCAGGAGGGTTACAAGGACAGCAATCTATCTCTCATTGCATCCCGCTGTGGTCTCTCCCGTCCGACGCTCTATCAGTACTTCAAGGACAAGGAGCAGATATACTATTTCGCTGTCAAGCTTGTCACCGGCAGGATGTTCGCACAGTATTCCCATGTCGCCTTCGACAAGAAGTATGGTGATGAAGCGGACAAGATAATCTGGATCTGCAACGATATCATCGAACAGGCGAAGGATAATGAGGGGGCTCTCAGATCCCTTATGGATGTAATGCTCCAGCAGAAGAAGGAGAATGTCGACTTCTCCGAGATAATCGAGAAGAGGACAGTGAAGCTTTCCATTCTCTTCAAGAGACTTCTCAGGCAGGGAATCCAGAAAGGAACCTTCAAGTACAGGACCGATATCGATATGGTCTCGAATCATATCTATACACTTCTGGAGTGCTTCTGCTTCCAGATCGCCTTCCTTGGCAGCTTCGACAAGGACAGTGCAAAGAAGTTCATCAAGACATATATTCAGTTCTTCAGGCCATAGTATTTGCCTTTTTGCTCGACCCTTATTAATTTTCGAGTGTGTGTGAAGGATCTTCTTTTTGAAAAGGAAAGGAGACGAATATATGGATTTCAGTAAATATACTGTAAAGATGCAGGAGGCCATCCAGCAGGCTGTCGGCTTTGCCGGAGAGAAGAACTCCAGCCAGATAGAGGTTGCCCATATACTCATTGCGCTCTTGGAGCAGAAGGAGGGTGTCGCAAGACCTCTCTTCGAGAAGCTGGGTGTCAACGTAGAATCTATCGAGAGTGGGCTCGATAATATAATTGATAGCCTTCCCAAGGCCTATGGCGATGTCCAGAGAGGGCTGAGTCAGAGTGCCTACAATACTCTCATGGGCGCCGAGAAGATTTCCAGGAGCTTCAAGGACGAGTACGTCTCAGCAGAGCATTTCATCCTCAGCATCTTCGATACAGGTGGAAAGGAAAAACAGCTCATTGAGCGCCTTGGTGCCACAAAAGAGGGCATATTGAAGGCACTCCAGGCTATCAGAGGAAATCAGAGAGTCACGAATCAGGACCCGGAGGCTTCATATCAGGTCCTCGATAAGTACACCCGCGATATGACCAGAATGGCCCGTGAGGACAAGCTCGATCCTGTGATCGGCAGGGACGAGGAGATAAGAAGGGTCATGCAGGTTCTATGCAGAAAGACAAAGAACAACCCTGTACTTATCGGTGAGCCGGGTGTCGGCAAGACCGCAATCGTGGAGGGGCTTGCACAGAGAATTGCGAAGAAGGATGTTCCGGAGACGCTGAAGGACAAGAGACTTCTCTCTCTCGATGTGGGTGCTCTTGTTGCAGGTGCAAAGTTCAGAGGTGAGTTCGAGGAGCGACTCAAGGGTGTGATCAACGAGGTCGCCGCCAGCAATGGAAACGTCATTCTCTTCATCGATGAGCTCCATACCATCGTCGGAGCTGGTGCCTCCGAGGGCTCGACAGATGCATCGAATCTCATCAAGCCGGCACTGGCTCGTGGAGAGCTGCACGCAATCGGAGCAACGACCCTTGACGAGTACAGGAAGTACATCGAGACGGACAAGGCACTTGAGAGACGATTCCAGCCTGTATATACCAAGGAACCGACAGTCGAGGATACTATCGCAATCCTCAGAGGCCTCCAGCCCAAGTATGAGGTGCACCATGGTGTCAGGATCAAGGATGAGGCCCTTGTTGCCGCAGCTACACTGTCGGACAGATACATCACGAACAGGTTTCTTCCTGACAAGGCAATCGACCTTGTCGATGAGGCTGCAAGCCAGCTGAAGATGGAGATCGAGAGCCAGCCTGAGGAGCTGGACAAGATAGATAGGAAGATGCTCCAGCTTTCAGTCGAGAAGAGTGCACTCTCAAGAGAGGATGATGCTGCCAGCAAGGAGAGGCTCGAAAAGATCGAGGCCGAGCTTGCAGAGCTCAAGGGACAGCATGATGCACTCCATCTGCAGTGGCAGAATGAGAAGAGTGCGATCGAGGGTCTCAAGCAGAAGAAGGGTGAGATAGACCGCCTGAGAAGCGAGATGGAAGCGTGCGAAAGGGATGCGAAGCTTGAAAGGGCAGCTGAGCTCAAGTACGGAATCATCCCTGCCAAGGAGAAGGAGATCAAGGAGATGGAGGCCAGGCTCGAGAAGAGCAAGGACTCCGAGCGACGCCTTCTCAGAGAGGAGGTAACAGAGGATGACATCGCAAGGATCGTCTCCAACTGGACAGGTGTCCCTGTTGCCAAGATGATGGGCTCTGAGATGGAGAAGTATCTCAATCTCGAAGCAACAATGTCGAAGGAGGTCATCGGACAGGATGAGGCCATCCAGGCTGTTGCCAATGCGATCAGGAGGAACAAGACCGGTATCGGTGATGAGCACAGACCGCTTGGATCCTTCCTCTTTGCAGGTCCTACAGGTGTTGGAAAGACACTGCTTGCAAAGGTGCTTGCCTCCTTCCTCTTCGATGACGAGAAGGCACTTACAAGAATCGATATGTCCGAGTATATGGAGAAGTACTCCGTATCCAGGCTGATCGGAGCTCCTCCAGGGTATGTTGGCTACGATCAGGGTGGACAGCTTACAGAGGTAGTCAGGAGAAGACCATATTCTGTTATTCTCTTCGATGAGATAGAGAAGGCCCATCCGGATGTGTTCAATATCCTGCTGCAGGTTCTCGATGATGGACGTCTTACAGATGGACAGGGTAGGGTCGTCGACTTCACCAATACCATCGTCATAATGACAAGCAACCTGGGCTCCCAGGAGATTCTTGCATCAGGTGGAAATCTTGCAAAGGAGAAGGTCCTTGCTATCCTGGAGGGAAGCTTCAAACCGGAGTTCATCAACCGTATAGATGAGATAGTGGTCTTCAATCCGCTTGGAAAGGAGCAGATCGAGAAGATCGTCACACTCCAACTGGAGACACTCAGAGCAAGACTTGCCAAGAGGGGATATCGCCTTGGATGGGACTCTCAGGTCGCAGCATTCATCGGCAATGTCGGCTTCGACCCTGCCTTCGGTGCAAGACCTATCAGAAGGGCAATCCAGAACGAGATCGAGAATCCTCTGGCAAAGGCCATGCTTTCAGGAAAGCTCTCGACAGAGAAGGAGATAAGGCTTGTGCTTGAGGGTGAGGATATCAGAGTTGTCCAGTGATCAGGGCCCTGTAGGCTTCGGGTGTATCAACATCGCATACCGAGGCCCTGTCCTCTGAATAGAGATATATGTTCTTTTCCTTGAGGAGCGTTCTGAGCGGGACGCTCCTTTTTCTTGCCTTCAGGACCATCGCTTTTGAAAGTGCGACCGGGTGACCGGGAGTGCCTTCATGGACCGGTCTTGCCGAAAGATGGTCTTTCAGTGCGTTCTCTGCCCTGATATAGTGTTCCCTTGTCAGCAGAGAGAGATCGCAGGGGCAGATGAGAATGTCTTCTGAAAGGGTGAACAGTGCCCTGTCGATGCTGCTCTCCTGTCCTCTTTCATATTCTGCATTGTAGGCTTCCTGCACGCCGTATCTCCTGATTGCAGGCAGCAGTCTTTCCCTTTCGTATCCTGTTACAACGATTATGTCGTCAGTATAGGAGAGTGCAGTCTTCAGCGCCTCCTCGAAGAGCGTCGAGTCTCTGAATGGAAGAAGCAGCTTGTTCCTCTCTCCCATTCTCGACGAAATACCTGCTGCAAGTAGTACGACCTTCATGGACATGAAATCTCCTTGTTCCTATAATAGCACACATCATGATTGCCACATTCATCAATGCCATAGCAGTAATTATAGGTGCATTCTTCGGTCTATTGCTCAGGAAGAGAATCACAGAGAGCTTCAAGACGGTCGTCATGCTCTCTGCAGGCGCAACGACTCTCGTGCTCGGTATAGGCATGGCACTGGAGGCGCCCTCTTCGATTGCAAACCTCTTTGCACTCATAATCGGTGGCTTCGTGGGCTTTGCATTGAAGATAGAGGATAGGGTACTTGCCCTCGGCGACAGGATAGAGAGAATGACCGGAAATGGAGAAAGGAGCGGAGGCGATTTTGCCAAGGGCTTTCTGAATTCCTCGCTTCTCTTCTGCACCGGAGCCATGAGCATCGTAGGCTCGATAGCCGCAGGAACAAGAGGGGACTACGAGCTGATTCTGATCAAGTCGATCATGGATGGCTTCATGGCAGTCGTCTTTGCCTCGACATACGGCCTTGGCGTCTTTGCTTCGGCAATTACTATAATCCTGTACCAGGGATTCTTTACACTGTGTGGTGGTGCTGTCGAGCCACTGCTGGGAGCTGATGGCATCGGAGCAATGGCCTCGACTGGTGGCCTTCTGCTTGTTTTCCTGGCGCTCAATCTGCTTGGGCTGAGAGACTGCAGGACCGGAAACTTCCTGCCCTCGCTGCTGCTTGCTCCTCTTATGCAGTTCCTCTATAGTCTGCTACCACTCTAGTATTCTGTACCATCTGATACTTTAATAATGACCGAAGGAAGTAATGGG
>LVBC01000174.1 GCA_001604265.1 Spirochaetales bacterium Spiro_01 | reverse complement strand
GGGTCTTATGGACAGAAAGCTTGAACTGCTACTGAAGGGAAACGCCTTCTGCAATATGGTCGAGAGTTTCAACGCAGACCTTAGAAAGCGCTATGGCCTGAAGAAGAACGAGATAGAGGTTCTATTCTTCCTCGGCTGCTGCAGCGAGTGCAATACACCATCCAAGGTCGCTTCAATGACCCAGATGACACGTGGCCACGTCTCGCAGGCGATAGACACGCTTCTCGATAGGAATCTGATAACAGGAGTTCAGGATGAGAGGGACAGAAGAAGTGTCCACTACTTTGTGACCGACGAAGCGAAGGTGATCGTCAGGGAGCTTGAAAGAAGCCATGACAAGATGGAGGAGAGACTTTTCGAAGGGATTACTTCTGAAGAGAGAGAGACGCTTGAAAGGATAATCCTCAAGCTCAGCAGCAATATGGAAGAGATAATGAAGGAGATGTGATATGGGAATGGAAGAGAAGCACAGCAACAGGAATCAGTACAACAGGAACCTATTGAAGATGTTCCTGCTTGCCATGATGCTCGTGATGCTGTTCAACGTGCTCGTTGTACAGCGCCTTGCAGAACAGCAGGTCAGGAGTGTCGACTATGGCACCTTCCTTTCGATGCTGGAAGGAAGTGAACTCTCTGCAGTACAGCTGGAGGACAACGAGGTCTTCTTCGTCGACAACGCGAACCAGATATACAGGACCAACGCAATAGCACAGGACTACCAGCTTGTCGAGAGGCTGGACAAGGCGGGAGTCAAGTTCAACAAGGTCTATCAGAAGCAGTCGCTTCTGGAGACGATATTCGTCGACTGGATCATTCCCTTCCTGCCTCTTATGCTGTTCTTCTACCTTGTCAACAGGAGAGCCAGCAGAAGCAAGGGAGCAGGTGGACTTGGCTTCAACAGCATGATGTTCGGTGGAGGAAGGTCGGGTGCCAAGGAGTATGTGGTAAAGGAAGGCGAAGTAATAAAGTTCTCGGATGTCGCAGGACAGGATGAGGCAAAGGAGTCCCTTGCCGAGATCGTCGACTTTCTGAAGAACCCGCAGAAGTACACTGAGATCGGTGCGAAGATGCCAAAAGGCGCCCTTCTTGTCGGCCCTCCGGGAACCGGCAAGACCCTGCTTGCCAAGGCCGTTGCAGGTGAAGCTGGTGTTCCATTCTTCTCCATCGCAGGCTCCGAGTTCGTTGAGATGTTCGTCGGCATGGGCGCAAGCAAGGTCCGTGACCTCTTCCGTCAGGCTGGGGAGAAGGCACCCTGCATCGTCTTCATCGATGAGATCGACACGATCGGAAAGAAGAGAGATTCCGGCTCCGGGATGGGTGGAAACGATGAAAGAGAGCAGACCCTCAACCAGCTGCTTACCGAGATGGATGGCTTCGATGCGACAAAGGGTGTTGTCATTCTTGCAGCTACAAACCGCCCGGAGACACTCGACCCCGCACTACTGCGCCCAGGCAGATTCGACAGGAGAGTTCCTGTAGAGCTTCCCGACCTCAAGGGAAGAGAGGCAATCCTGAATCTCCATGCAAGGAAGATAAAGCTGTCTGCAGGAATCGACATGAATGTCATTGCCAGAATGACATCCGGCGCATCGGGTGCTGAGCTTGCCAATATCATCAACGAGGCAGCCCTCGGCGCCATCAGAAATGACAGGAATCAGGTCATCCAGGCAGACCTTCAGGAGGCTGTGGACACAATTCTGGCAGGAGCCCAGAAGAAGAATGCCATCCTCTCCGAGAAGGAGAAGCAGATCGTTGCCTACCATGAGGTCGGACACGCACTGCTTGCAGCCCTTCAGAGCCACTCTGCTCCAGTCCAGAAGATAACGATAATCCCGCGAACAAGTGGAGCACTCGGCTTCACGATGCAGGTGGAGGAAGGTCAGAAGAACCTGATGAGCAGGGAGGAGATGCTTGCCAAGATAGCCACATTCACAGCAGGCAGAGCCGCTGAAGAGGTCGTATTCGGCTCGATCACGAATGGTGCAAGCAACGATATAGAACAGGCCACGAAGCTTGCCAGGGCCATGGTGACAAGGTACGGAATGAGCAAGGAGTTCGATATGATCGCACTCGAGACTGTCAACAACGCCTACATGGGAGGAGACGCATCCCTCGCCTGCAGCGAGACGACTGCAGCCGAAGTGGATAGGATCGTCACCGAAATCGTGAAGGAGCAGCACCAGAAGGCCATCGAGATTCTCAAGGCCAATAGAAGAAAGCTCGATGAGATAAGCATGTTCCTCTACCAGAAGGAGACGATAACTGGCGAGGAGTTCATGGAGATACTCACAAGGAAGGAGTCTCTTCCCGAACCAGAGAAGAATTGACGACTGTATGAATGATCCTATCAGGCCTGGTAGGATCATTCCTTTGATACACTCAGGTCATAACATGATGGGATGATTCCGGTTATACTTCATACCAGAGGCAAGGAGAAAGCACTATGGATTATAATGAACTCAACTCACAGCTTGAAGCACTGATATCAGGGTGCAGCTACCTTGTCTCCAACCTTTCCAACGCATCTGCCCTCCTCTGTGAGAAGATTGAGAATATCAACTGGGCAGGCTTCTATCTGATGGAGGATGGAAAGCTTGTTCTTGGCCCATTCCAGGGAAAGGTCGCATGCATCGAAATTCCAGTTGGAAAGGGAGTATGCGGCACAGCAGTCCTTGAGGACAGAACACAGCTTGTCAGGAATGTGCACGACTTTCCTGGACACATTGCCTGTGACAGCGCATCGAATAGCGAGATAGTGATTCCTCTCCACAAGGATGGAAAGGTCTGGGGAGTTCTCGACATGGACAGTCCACTGCTTTCGAGATTCGATGAAGAGGACAGGATAGGACTTGAAAGGTTCTGTTCGATACTGGAGAGCGTTCTCTGAAGACCTGCATCCTCATCAGATCAGGCCGATAAGTCTATCGTATATTCTCTCTGCAACCAGGAGCTTGTATAGAAGCCTTGTAGGCTGTGCCGGAAGCTCAAGGCTGTAGGAGTGGACAGAAGACCCAATGCTTATTGCAAAGTAGATATGACCTGGTTCCGATGATTCTGCATTCTCGGGATCGATGTTTCCCATCGTACCTGTTACACCGATACCGATATCGGCATCGAAGGCTCTCTGTGCAACCCTTGCCATCTCTCGCGC
>LVBC01000173.1 GCA_001604265.1 Spirochaetales bacterium Spiro_01 | reverse complement strand
AAGAAAGGCTGTGTAAACGAAGAGGCCTGGATCAAGGCTCTTACCTTCATGAAGAACTGGGGTCCAAGCGGAGAGAACCTCGGCAACTCCACACTCACAGCTCCTAGAAAGCTTTTCAACAAGCACAACCTCGATATCGCCATGGCAAATACCGGTCTCTATCAGGAGTCCAGAATCAAGACCGAGAACCCGAAGTTCTACGAATCCGGCGAGTGGATGGTCGTTCCATATCCAGTATTCAAGGATGCTGTCAAGGACGTAGCAGGCTGCTACTATGGCCACTACTACCATGTCAACTCCGAGGCTACAGCTGCTCAGCAGTACTGGGGCTGGGAGCTCATCAAGTACTTCCTCCTCACTCCAGGCCATGCTGAACTCTACCTCACCAACGTTGGTCTCATCCAGCCTCTGAAGTCTCTCATGAACGGTGACGTCTACAAGGGAATGCCATACTCCGACGTATTCAGCCACGACTTTGCAAGAGCACACATCGTCTACAATGGCAAGAACTCTGCTTCCATCCAGACTCAGATCGATACCGCTATCAACAACGTAATGCTGCAGGGCGTCGATCCAGCAGAGGCCTACAAGACTCTCCAGGCAAACGTTCTCGAGCTTCTCAACGACTGAGAGCTGAACTGAACCGGCTTTATGGATCTTGCGATGGGTCACGCCCTCTGTGGCCCATCGTTTATATTTAAATGACATCAAGGTTATTGGAAATGAAATCGAAAACAAAGAGTTACAGTATCGAAAGGAAGCAGGCCAAGTTCGGATTCCTGTTCACGGTCCCCTGTCTTCTTTTCTTTGCAATGTTCAGCTTCTATCCCATCATCAATGCATTCACGACCAGTCTCACCAACAGGAAAGCCGTAGGCAGGAATTGGGATTTTACAGGACTCGAGAATTACATCTATCTCTTCACCAAGGGCAATGGAGGCTTCTCCCTTGTCAACTCCCTCAAGGCAACAGGATTCTTCACCCTCGGATGCTTCATCCCGATGGTAGTCATCTCTCTTCTGCTTGCAGTTCTGATCATGCAGCTGAGAAAGCCGGGCCAGTCCAAGTTCTTTGAGCTTGCCTACTATCTGCCGGCAGTTCTCTCTTCTGTAGTCGCTGCTACAATCTGGAGAATCATGTTCCAGCCAACTGGTCTCATCAACCAGTTCTCCAATACGATAATGTTCACCTCCGGTAGGGACTTCCAGTGGCTTACAAGCAACAACATGCTCGTAGCATCCACCATCATAGTCTACTTCTGGAAGTATATAGGATACTTCACGATCCTCTTCATAACAGGTCTTGCCTCGATCCCGCCGACGATCTACGAGGCCGCAATCGTCGATGGCTCATCTAGATGGCACACCTTCTGGAAGATCACGCTTCCTCTTCTGAAGCCTACGATCATGCTCGTTTCGATCATGGCCATGCTGCAGTGTCTCAAGACCTTCAGTACCCAGTACATGTTCGTCCAGGGCGGAACAGCAAGACTTCCTATCGATGTCATCACGATGAACATCTACTTCACCGGTATCAGGAATGGTTACCTCGGCAGAGCTTCTGCCATGTCCATCATTCTCTTTGTAATCATGCTCTTCTTCACCTATCTGCAGTTCACATTCCAGAAGGGTGGCGAGGACGTCGAGTATTGATGGAGGCAGAGTATGAATAACCAGTATGTAGGAAAAGTAACCATCGGTGAGATCATAACCAACATAATCCTTGTTCTCCTCGTCGTCTTTACAGTATTCCCGATCATCTTCATGCTTGTTGCTTCCTTCATGGATGCCAAGCAGATTCTGGCAATGCCGTTCAACTGGATTCCGAGCAGCAAGTACTTCACCTCGTCCACCAGGACCTTCTTCACGAACTTCATCAAGGCCGTAAGAGGAAACAACAACAACAATATCTTCTTCACTGCCATGATCAACTCGCTGATCGTAGCTATCACCTGTTCCGTGACGACGGTCTTCTTCTCGGCACTCTGCGGCTACGGCCTTGCAAAGTTCCACTTCAGGGGCAGGAACCTTGTCTTCATGTCCATCATGAGTACCATGATGATCCCGTTCGAGGCCATCATGATTCCACTCTACATGGTCACAAGAAGCGTAGGTCTCATGAATACTCTCCCAGGACTCATCGTTCCTTTTGCAATCTCGGCATTTGGCGTCTTCCAGATGAGACAGTATCTCCTGACCTTCCCAAGCGAGTATCTCGATGCAGCCCGCGTCGATGGTCTTGGAGAGTTCTCGATCTTCGCGCGTATCGTCTTCCCGAACTCTACACCAGTCATTGCAACTCTTGGTATTCTCTCCTTCAGAAACCAGTGGGACAACCTCCTTTGGCCAATGCTCTGTGCCCAGGCAGAGAGACTGAAGACCTTGCCTCTTTACATCTCGTCCTTCGCAGAAGAGAAGCAGACCGATGAGGGTGCCCTGATGGCCTGTGCACTTCTTGCATCGATTCCGATGTTCATCCTCTTCTTCACTCTCTCCAAGTACTTCCTCGGAGGTGCTGCAGTCTACGAGTCCAGAAAGGGCTGATACAGTTTACCAATAATCTTTCAAGGCCACTTCATTTTCTGAGGTGGCCTTGGTATTTGTAAAGGAAGCAATTCCTTTGAGTTGAAATAGATATGTGTAAAATGGACCCGTCCTTGCAGAAGGGTGAGATATCCAGGTTCA
>LVBC01000172.1 GCA_001604265.1 Spirochaetales bacterium Spiro_01 | reverse complement strand
AGGCCATGAAACATGATTAGTCATCACGGCACAGATAAAAGACCTTTTACCGTGGCGATCTTCAGGGGTGCAGGGCATTCACATTGCAGGACAACTCCCATATGATAGTTCCATCTGGAATCTTCTTCTTGCTGAAACTCCTGCTCAGGATGCTACAATAGAATCATGGGATCAGAAAGAGCAACAAGCACAAATGGCGACACCGGAAAGGGCAATGCACTCAAGCGGCTCAGGAACATAACCTGTCCATACACAGGAATCAGGATGATATCAGGTTCGGAGATGAACCGCATAGAGCAGAAGCTATCCCAGCTTGGGAACCTTAAGGAGAAGATATACCTCCTTTCCCGCTATGCAAAGAACATGCAGAGCGTGGAGCATCGCATATTCGACCACATCTCATACTTTCTGGACTCCCATCCCTCAGGGAGTGTGCTCGACTACTTTAATAGCATAGGGCCAGAGTCTCTTACGAAGCTGAAGCTCGAGGAGTTCAAGGTCATTGACCAGGTCGATATGAGATCGTCCCTTCTTTCTGCCGACACACAGCTGAGTCTGAGAAAGGAGACGACGAAGTGCCGCTCTCTGATTCTCGACAACAGCAGTGACGTTTTCTTCAAGCGAAAGACATTCCTCCTTGCCCTCGAGAAGATACAGGTAAAGAACCCGTATGAGGAGAGGGTGATGAGCGAGAT
>LVBC01000171.1 GCA_001604265.1 Spirochaetales bacterium Spiro_01 | reverse complement strand
TGGATCGTCTGGGTCATCCGGGTCGATAAGAGAGAAGAAGAAGTCGGTGACGAGCAGAGGGAGCGAGCTTGAATCGACAAGCCACTTCTTTTCGTCGTTTTTGAGCTGAATTCTCTTCTCGATCGTCTCTTTTGTAATCACAAGATGAAGTGATAACAGTAAATTGAAATAAAGACAATGCATATCAATGCTGGAAATTATATGGAGGAATAGCATGGAAGCATATGAATGCCTTATGACGAGAAGGAGCATCCGCTCCTACAAGGATCAGATGCCTGACGACGAAACACTGAGAAAGGTACTTGAAGCCGGAACCTACGCACCTACAGCAATGAACCTTCAGACACCGATCCTTGTCTGCGTAAAGAATAGAGAACTCAGGGACAGGATGTCCCGCCTCAATGCAAAGGTCCTTGGAAAGGATACAGATCCCTTCTACGGAGCTCCGGTCGTGGTTGTCGTCCTTGCAGCCAAGGACAAGCCGAACCACGTAGTCGACGGTGCACTTGTCATGGGAAACCTGATGAATGCCGCACACGCACTCGGCCTTGGCTCCTGCTGGATAAACAGGGCACGCGAGGTCTTCGACACAGAGGAGGGCAAGCAGATTCTCCTCGAGCTTGGAATCAGTGGCGATTGGGAGGGCATCGGAAACTGCATACTCGGCTATGTGGAGGGTGATTCTCCAGAGGCCAGACCAAGAAAGAAGGATTATATAAGAGTAGTGGAGTGATGATTTCCTTCCGTTGTGATACAATCCCAAAGAGGAGCGCATCATGAGCGGAAAGAAGAGCCTGAAGGGCTATTATCTCACGACATTTCTCATAGGTCTGGGTTTCTTCACGATCGGCCTTATGGACCCATTGTACGATACCTACATACCTATCTTCCTTGGGAAGTACATTTCAAGCAAATCGATAATCGGAATCATAATGACGCTGGACAATATACTGGCAATCTTCCTGATTCCGATTTTTTCTGCACTTTCGGACAGAACAGTCACTCCAATTGGAAGAAGAATGCCGTACATCGTCACTCTGCTTCCACTGACAGCTGTCCTCTTCGGCCTGATTCCAATTGCTGCGCTGAAGTCCCTTTTCATGCTTGTCGCGCTTGTTTTCGTGCTGAATCTCGTAAAGCAGGCATCCAGAGGCCCTGTAATTGCCCTGATGCCAGACATGGTACCCGGGAATCTCAGAAGCGAGGCCAATGGTGTCATAAACACTATGGGAGGCCTTGCTGCGATACTTGGAACAGTGCTGCTTGCAAGGCTCATGGACGTGAAGATAAGTGTCCCTGGAATCGGAGAGACCGATAATGTACTTGCATTCCCTGTCGCTTCGGTCTTCATAGCTATTGCAGCAGTTCTCCTCTTTCTCTTTGTAAAGGAGAGGAACAGCAGCCTCTCTCCTGAGGAGAAAGGGGATGATGAGAAGAAGGAGCCGCTTCTCAGAAGTCTCAGGACAGTAATAGGAGAGGAGAACAAGTCAGCACTCTACATCCTTCTCTCCCTCTTCTTCTGGTTTATCGGCTATCAGGGTGTGCTTCCCTTCATCGGCACATACTCGAAGGAGGTGCTCGGGACCTCCTCTGGCACTGCAGCACTTGCAAGTGGAATGGTGGGAATCGCATATGCAATCTTTGCAATCCCCACAGGAAAGCTTGCACATGAAAAGGGCAGGAAGAGGTGCATAAGAGTCGGACTTGTCCTGCTTGTCATCATAATGCTTCTGATCGCGCTGCACTGTGTAACGATTGCAGGGAGCGGAATAGTATCGCTGATAGTGTTCTGGGTTCTTCTGTTTCTCTTCGGAATCTGCTGGGTCTGCGTCGTCAACAACTCGTTCCCGATGCTCTGGCAGATGTCGACCTACAGCACTGTAGGTATCTACACAGGTCTGTATTACTTCTTCAACCAGGCTGCAAGCGTCATCTCTCCTCCGATCTCGGGCTTCTTCATCGATGTCTTCGGCTACGTTGGACTTTTCATATTCGTTGCATTCACCATGCTTGTCGCATTCTTCCTGATGGGCAGAGTGGACAGAGGTGAAGCGGAGGACTTCAGAGGATGAGCGAAGTACTTGATAGGGCAGAAAGGATACTCTCAATTCCCTCGCTTTCAGGCCAGGAGCAGGCTGTTGCAGAGCTCATCGCAGCTGAGATGAGAGAGGCCGGCTTCGATGAGGTCAAGGTGGATGCGTACGGCTCTGTGATCGGAATCGTGAATGGAAACGAGAAGGGCAGGACGCTCCTGATGGACGGTCACATAGATACAGTCCCAGTGAAGAACAGAGAGGGGTGGGTCCACGGTCCATACGCCTGTGAGATAGAGGATGGAAGGCTCTACGCAAGGGGTGCATCCGACATGAAGGGAAGTGTTGCATGCATGCTGACAGCCCTGATCCGGATGGCAGAGAATCGCTCCTTCAAGGGAAGAGCAGCACTCTCATGCACAGTTCATGAGGAGTGCTTCGAGGGTGTCTCCTCGAGGCTTGTATCCGAGTATGTGAAGCCCGATTTCGTGATAATAGGCGAAGCGACTGGTGGAACTGTGAAGATAGGACAGAGAGGAAGGGCCGAGGTGCTTGTGGAGACCTTTGGAAAAAGCTGCCACAGCTCCAATCCGGAAGAGGGTGTGAATGCTGTCTCCTCTATGCTGAAGCTTTCCTCCCTTATCGAGAAGAGAAGGACTCCAGTAAGTCCTCTGCTCGGAGAGGGCATCATGGTCCTGACCGACATAATCTCGAATCCCTATCCAGGAGCATCCGTTGTTCCAGATTACTGCAGGGCCACATACGACCGCAGACTGCTTGTCGGCGAAACCAGGGAGAGCATCCTTGCCGAGGTCCAGGATTATATCGACAGGCTCAGGAAGGAGGATCCTACCTTCGAAGCGAAGGTCTCAATTACAAGCGGAAGCGAGAGGTGCTACACCGGAGAGACGATCTCTGCCGAGAGGTTCTTCCCCGCCTGGGAGATAGACAGGAATCACTATCTTGTCCAGTCTGCTGTAGCTGCGCTTGAAGATTGCGGCCTTCCGCATGAGCTCAGCCACTACTACTTCTGCACCAATGGAAGCCACTTTGCAGCCGAGGCTGGAATCCCGACAATAGGCTACGGTCCTAGTCTCGAGTCGCTTGCGCATGTGCAGGATGAGTATGTGGAGATAGCAGAGCTTGAAAGGTGCACAAGGGGCTTCGAGGCCATAATGAGAAGGGTGCTTTCGTGAACAACTCCAGAATGATCGGGCACCTTGCCGCACTATTCACGATCTGTCTTTGGGGTGCGACCTTTGTCGCAACGAAGGTGCTCCTCAGAAGCTTCTCGCCTACAGAGATATTCTTCATCCGCTTTGTAATTGCGTACATTCTGCTCTGGGTCATCTTCCCAAGACCACTTGTACTACCTGACTGGAAGGCAGAGCTTCCATTTGCAGCTGCCGGACTCTGCGGCATCACGATCTACTATCTGGTGGAGAATATAAGCCTCATGTACACAAAAGCCTCCAACGTCTCCATCATAGTCTCCACAGCTCCCTTCTTCATTGCCATGATCTACTACATTCTTGGAGACAGGGCAGAGAGACCGGGCTGGAAGTTCTTTGTCGGCTTCGTTTCCGCAATAGTAGGAATATCGCTTCTGAGCTTCACAGAGGAGGGCTTTGTCTTCTCTCCGAGAGGTGATGGGCTTGCCCTGGTCGCGGCCATCGCCTGGGGCTTCTACTCCTACTTCGTGAAGATATGCGCGAACAGGGGCTACAGAACGCTGCAGATAACAAGAAGATGCTTCATGTACGGAGTCCTCTTCCTGCTGCCGACACTGCCATTCACAGGCTTTTCGGTCACTGCAGATGAGCTGTTCAGGCCGATCAATCTGATGAACCTGCTCTTTCTTGGAGTGCTCGCCTCTGCAATCTGCTTCGTCACCTGGAACTTTGCCGTAAAGCGCCTTGGAGCTGTTGCATCCGGAGTGTACATCTACCTCAATCCCGTTACCACAGTATTTGTCGCTGCATTCACGATCGCAGAGCCCTTCTCGCTGCAGACCTTCCTTGGAATGGCGCTCGTAATGACGGGCCTCATACTCTCCGAGCTATAAAAAGAAGCCTCTCCATGGTGCAAGCAGGAGAGACCAAGAAACTGAATACAGATACCCCTAAAAAGAAAAGGTTCTTGGACAAACACTGTGTGATGTTAGAACGAATCACCACATGTAGTG
>LVBC01000170.1 GCA_001604265.1 Spirochaetales bacterium Spiro_01 | reverse complement strand
ATAATGGTAGTCGAGAGAGGCACATAGGGTTATAAATGCGCATAGCATTTGGGTTCGACATATTCTATCCTGAGACGAATGGCGTCATAACTTCCACCATAAATCTGGCAAGGAATCTTATCGACATGGGCCATGAAGTCTACTTCTTTGTTCCAGCCGACAAGGCCTTTACCGACGATGTCATAGAGAATGGAATCAGGATAATCCGTATCAATGCACTGCCTACCTTCATCTACAAGGGCATCAAGATAATGCCGGTCTGGGGCTGGTTCCTTTCCAAGTACTTCAAGAAGTACCACTTCGATATAATCCACAACACCTCCCCCTGGCTGATGTGCATGGCACTGAACCACGCAGCAAGAAGGACCCACACTCCGGTCCTTGCAACCCACCATACACTTATAGACGATCCGAACTACATAAAGTACGCCCTCAAGAGCGATACTCTTGCCAAGCTTGCCCGAAAGCCGATCTGGCAGATTCTGTTCATCCCGTTCTTCGAGCTTGTCTGGATGGCAACAGCACCTAACCAGCAGACCTGCGACAGTGTAAAGGCCCACATGCCGAATCTAGATGTCAGATATGTTTCCAATGGAATCGACATCTCCAAATTCGACGACGAGAACTGCACCAACATCCTTCCCGAAAGCATCCCAGAATCCTGGGTCGGCAGGAATACCTTCCTCTACGTCGGCAGACTCGGCTTCGAGAAGGCGCTAGATGTGACCATCAAGGCCTTCTCTCTTGCCCATAAGCAGATTCCTGATTCGAAGCTCATCATTGTTGGACAGGGTCCAGCCCAGTATGAGCTCAAGGAGATGGTAAGGGATCTTGGAATAAGGGACAGCGTCCTCTTCACAGGTCTCATTCCGAACAAGCAGGTAATCGAATCCAGGATAATGAAGAGAGTCAACAGCTTCGTCACTGCCTCCCTTTCAGAGAACCAGTCGATGACCATAATCGAGGCAATCTGCTCAGGCTGTCCTGTAATCTGCGCAGATGTCTACAATATGACAAGCCTGGTCGACAAGGATGCCGGCTGGTACTTCCAGCCCTCCAACCCGGAGGACATGTCCAAGAAGATGGTTTCGGCCCTCAAGAATCCAGAGCTTAGGGACCGAAAGGCAGAAAATGCACTCAGGAACAGAGACCTCTACGATGGCAAGCGAGTTGCCCAGCAGTTCGAGGATCTCTACAAAGAACTTCTCAGGAAGAAGGATGAGGGCTTCTATGTGAAGAATGGCAAGGAGAAGGCCCTCTACTACAACAGGAACTACACCTGATGAAAACGAAGGGGAAGTCGATCGGCTTCCCCTATTTATCTATCTACTTGCCCTGAATCTTTCCACATCCGAGAGCATTATTCTGGCAAGCTTGTCGGCGCCATATGTGATCGGCACCTTGTCGAACTTGTCATCGAACTCATGAAGCTTCTCAGGATTCTTCGCATAATCTATCACAATCTGGGCCTGCTTCTCGAAATCGAATGAGGCGTTCCAGCCCAGGTGATACTTCTCTATGTAGTCGGCAGATGCAAGTACTGTATAGACAGTCTCTGTAATGAGGAACGGCCTGTTCGCATAGATCGTCTCCACGATTGTATTGATACCGGCCCTGCCTGCAACGATATCCGCTGCATAGACATATTCATTCACATTTGAGACAAAACCTCTTATATAGGCCTTCACCTGAGGTGGGAACTGACTGATGATGGCTTCGAGCCTGCTCTTCATCGTATCCCTCATTCCGCCTATGATCACAATCTGCATGGGAAGCCCGGCCTGCCCAAGGCGCTCAAGAAGTCCTGTCGTGCCAAGTCCTTCTCCTCCCAGATTCAGCTGGAGCGTAAAGAGATTCTCATCAAGCTCCAGCTTCCTTCTCGCTTCCTGTCTGGAAAGCACAGGAGACGAGGCAAGCGATGATTGCAATGGGAATGGGACAAGCTTCAGGCTCTCTCTGCTCTGGCCCTGCCTCTCTGCACTCTCCAGGCCCTCTACAGTGGATACGTAGAATCTATCAAGACGGTTGTTGATGGTCGCCTTTGGAACAGAGAAGACATCTGTTGCAAAGTAGTAGACTGGAATCTCGCTGTGACCACATGAAAAGAGAAGATCGGCAAGGAATCGATCCGGATATGGGTGTGTCGTGAAGATGAAGTCGGGCTTCATCTCATCTACAAGCCTTGCCATTCTCTTTGTGCACATTCGGCAGAGCCACTTCGATGCACTGTCCATGCCCTTGGTGCTATGGTCGTTCTTCTCGCTCATCCTGCGCTCGTACTTCGGCATCTTGAGCATCGTTCTCCAGTATCTCTTGTTGATCCTTCCTATCCACTTGATGTTCAAGAGCTCGAAGAACTCAACAAGTACAGCCTCATGCCCCATCTCCAGGAGCCTTTCCTGAACTGCCTTTGCAGGGACATAGTGTCCCTTTCCTCCATCGATATAAACACACAGAGCTTTCATTCTTCAATTGTAAACGCAATTTCTGTAAAATAGCTACATATCTTTGATGCGGGTATAATATGGGAATCTCGAAAGAACAGTCTGAAGAAAGAAGCCGGAATGCAAGGAGGAACATGCTTCTGGGCTCGATAGGCCTTGTGCTTGTCTCCTTCTTCGGAGTAGCAGAAAGGGCTGTATTCATCAACAATCTCTCACAGGACATACTCGGCGTCAATACCTTCCTCGCGACCTTCATCAAGCAGCTTACACTGACTGATATGACGATAAACTCGGCAATGGCCTTCTATCTCTACACCCCGCTTGCAGGCAGGGACGAGGTGAGTCTCAGGAGAATGCTGCGCTTCATACAGAAGGCATACAGGGTCCTTGGCAGCATTCTGCTTGCAACAGGACTTGCTCTGCTTCCATTCCTGTCGATACTCATAAAGACACCTGTTCCGATTTCCACGGTAAGAATCTGCTACACGATATACCTTGTTGGTATCGTATCGAGCTACTTCCTCTCCTCCGAGTCAATAATCCTCGAAGCAGACCAGAAGTACTACATCCAGTCGATCACGGAAAGTACGCTGAGAATCATCCAGTATGTCACACAGATGGTCATACTCGCACTGACAGGGAACTTCCTCTACTACATCATCTACATAGGAGCAAGCAACGCTTTCGATTACGTAGTTCTCTCCCTTATTGCAAAGTACAACTACAAGGTGGCCAGGAAGCTTCGTACTGCAGAGAAGCTGGACAGGGCTACAGAAAGAAGGATATATGGGGAGCTCAGGAGCCTGTCCCTGAACCGAATCGGACAGCTTGTAAGCTACAACATCACACTGCTGATGCTGTCCATCCTGGCAGGAACGCAGATCACGGGAATATACTCCAACTACTGTCTTGTATTCCTTGGGCTGATGGCAGTCACCAATCTGATATTCACCTCGATGAACTCCTCGATCGGCAACATGTGCAGCAGCGAGAAAAAGGAGGACTGCATTGTCTCCTTCATCGATACCAACTGCATATACCTTATCCTTATGGGGCTGATATTCTCCCCTCTTGGCATTGCATTCAACCATATAATCAGGGTCCTGTATCCTAAGGCAGATGTATTCCCACTCTATGTTGTCTTCATGATGATACTGGCGCGCTACATGATAATAGGCAGGAACATAGTCAGGGCCTTCGAGCAGGCCTATGGAATCTTCCATCAGGACTGGTACAAGACAGTACTGGAAGTAGGCCTCAATGCCCTGATATCGATAGTTCTCTACCACTTCATCGGCTACTCTGGAGTCTTCCTTGCTGCGATAATAAGTTTTCTGCTCTCCTACTTCTGGCTGGAGCCAGTATGCCTATTCAGGTACGGCTTCGATGGCATGAAGCAAGGTAGCTACTGGTTCGATTACCTCAGAGTACTTGCAGTATTTTCTCTGAACACCATTTTAGGGCTGGCCCTGAGCCGCTATTTTCCCAATTCGGTCATAGGTGTCCTTCTGCTGTTCATTTCATCTGCAATCTCATATATTCTGATGACACTTATCATCCTTGCTGAAAAGAGGAACTTCTTTTTGAAGACAATCAAGCGTAGAATGGAGAAAAGGAAAGATTGATGTACGATTATATTGTTGTAGGTTCAGGCCTGTTCGGTTCGGTTTTCGCCCATGAAGCAAAGAAGAAGGGAAAAAGTGTTCTCGTTCTTGAAAAGAGAGAGCATGTAGGTGGCAATATCTATACCTACAATGAGGATGGAATCAATATCCACAAGTATGGCGCCCATATCTTCCACACCTCGATAAGAGAGGTCTGGGATTACATGAACCAGTTCGTCTCCTTCAACAACTACATAAACAGTCCGATTGCGAACTACAAGGGCGAGATCTACAACATGCCATTCAATATGAACACCTTCTCGAGGATGTGGAACATCTCCACACCAGAGGAGGCAAGGGAGATAATCGACGAGCAGAAGAAGGAGATAGCGGGAGAGATAGAGAATCTCGAGCAGCAGGCCATCAGCCTTGTTGGAAGGGATATCTACGAGAAGCTTGTGAAGGGATACACCGAAAAGCAGTGGGGACGAGAGTGCACAGAGCTCCCTCCTTCGATAATCCGCCGTCTTCCTGTCCGCTTCACATACGACAACAACTACTTCAACGACCGCTATCAGGGCATTCCTATCGGTGGCTATACGCAGATAATCGACAAGCTTCTAGAGGGAATCGAAGTCAGGCTGAATACCGACTTCAATGATGACCAGGAGAGGTGGAAGGCGATGGCAGGCAGGATCGTATATACAGGCTGCCTCGATGAATACTTCAAGTACTCACTTGGCCATCTCCAGTACAGATCCGAGAAGTTCGAGCTCGAGAGAGTCGAATGCGACAACTACCAAGGAGTCGCTGTAGTGAACTACACGGACAGGGAGACGCCCTGGACCAGGATAATCGAGCACAGGCACTTCGAAAAGACCGATAGCCCTGTTACCTGGATAAGCAGAGAGTATCCAGTAGATTACAAGGAGACCGGAGAACCCTACTACCCTATAAACGACAAGGCAAATACCGAGCTCTATGCAAAGTACAGAGAACTTGCCGAAAAGGATGACAAGCTGATCCTTGGCGGAAGACTTGCCCAATACGCCTACTTCGACATGGACAAGACTGTCCTTGCAGCTCTGAATCTTGTAAAGGAAGAACTCTGAAGCATCTACTCAATAGACTTTCTGCACAAAGACTTGTGCCTTTACCAGAAGTATGATTGCTGAAATCTGCATCGTCTTGGATTTATGAATTCTCAGACGAGGATATAAACAGTAATTGAAGATGCTTTGTA
>LVBC01000169.1 GCA_001604265.1 Spirochaetales bacterium Spiro_01 | reverse complement strand
GAAGTTCTCTTTTCCGACAAGCTGCTCCTTCGCTCTTATGAGAGCGTTTATCCTCTCTGCACAGATTGCGGGTGCTCCTTCTCCGAATTCTGCTTCTGTGAGGCCGAAATCGGTAGTGAACTCCTGTACAAGAGCATCGCGGAACCTTGCAAAGCCTTCATCTTTGGTATCCTCGTAGATTGCGGATGCAAGGTCGTCGCAGTTTGCAGTGATCCTCTCTGTCAGATCCTCGTCTGCGAGGATCTCGTCCCTCTGCTCGTAGATGAAGTTCCTCTGCTCGTTGAGTACATCATCGTAGTCGAGAAGTCTCTTTCTTATCTCGAAGTTCCTCTCCTCGACTCTCTTCTGTGCCTTCTCGATCGCACCTGTGAGCATCTTGTTCTCGATGGGTTCTCCATCTGCAAGGCCCAGGTGTCCGATTATGTTCTTGACATTGTCGGAAGCAAAGAGACGCATCAGCGAATCGTCCATGGAGACGAAGAAGCGGGACTTTCCCGGGTCTCCCTGACGGCCTGATCTTCCTCTGAGCTGGTTGTCGATACGTCTGGATTCGTGGCGCTCAGAGCCGATGATGTAGAGGCCTCCGAGGCTCTTGACCTCCTCGTAGTTCTTCTTCCACAGTGGCCTGACTTCCTCGAGAGCGGCCTTCATCTCCTCGGCACTTGCCTCTGTGCCGACCTTCTTGATTGCAAGGTGCTCCGGAGAGCCTCCGAGCTTGATGTCGGTACCACGACCTGCCATGTTGGTCGAGATCGTGACTGCACCCTTTGCTCCGGCTTCACCTATGATCCAGGCTTCGCGAGCATGATTCTTCGCATTGAGCACCTCATGCTGGATTCCATTCTTTCTGAAGAGGGCAGAGAGGAGCTCTGACTTCTCGATGGAGACTGTACCGATAAGTACCGGCTGTCCGGTTGCGTGTATCTTCTTGACCTCCTCGACGATCGCATTGAACTTCTGCTTCTCATCGAAGTAGACGAGGTCCGGTAGGTCCACTCTGGCAATAGGCTTGTTGGTCGGGACTACTACAACGTCGATGCCGTATATCTGCTTGAATTCGGCAGCTTCCGTGTCTGCAGTACCTGTCATGCCGGAGAGCTTGTCGTACATCCTGAAGAAGTTCTGGAAGGTGATGGTCGCAAAGGTCTTGCTCTGTGCTCTGATCTGGACCTTCTCCTTTGCCTCGATGGCCTGGTGGAGGCCATTGTTGTACCTTCTTCCTGGAAGGATTCTGCCAGTGAACTGGTCGACGATCTGGATCTCTCCATCCTTGACGACATAATCGACATCCCTCTGGAACATCCTGTGCGCTATGACAGCCTCTGTGATGTAGTGGATGTACTCGAAGTTGCCATCGTCGTAGATGGAGGTCGTGTCCTCACCATTCTCGTCCCTGCTTGTGACGAGGATTCCCTGTCTTCTGAGGACATTCTCCAGCGTTGTGATGCCCTGCTTCGTGAAGGTGATGTTCTTGCTCTTCTCGTCGACCTTGTAGTCTCCCTTCTCATCGAAGTTCTTCACAGCTTCCGGATCCATCATCTCGAACTTCGAAAGCTCGTAGTACTCTCCGGTCTCTGGATTCTTCTCGCACTCCTTCAGGAATGGAACGATGCTGTCTGCAAGGCGGACCTGTGCTGAGTCATCGTCGGCCTGGCCCGAGATTATGAGTGGGGTCCTTGCCTCATCGATAAGTATGGAGTCTATCTCGTCGACGATGCAGAAGTTGTGCACAGGCTGGATCTTGTCCTCCAGCTTCCACTTCATGTTGTCCCTGAGGTAGTCGAAGCCGAACTCGTTGTTCGTACCGTATGTGATGTCGGCAGCATAGCCGATTTTCTTTCTCTCGTTGTCCTGGTCGGAAAGGATAGCTCCTACTGTGAGTCCGAGGTAGTTGTACACAGGTCCCATCCAGGCGGCGTCTCTTCCTGCCAGGTAGTCGTTCACGGTGACGATGTGCACACCCTTTCCTGAGAGTGCGTTGAGGTAGGCTGCAGGAACACAGGTGAGTGTCTTTCCTTCACCGGTCTTC
>LVBC01000168.1 GCA_001604265.1 Spirochaetales bacterium Spiro_01 | reverse complement strand
AAAACCTCTAAATGAACGCTCCATTGAGCGATTCTGATAGAAAAAGGATGCCATAGCCTGAGACCATGACATCCTTGGTGTTAGGGGGTCTGTTTTATTAGAAGCCAGCCTTGACTCTGATCTTGTCCGAGTGAATCTGAGCCTCTCTCATGATTTCCTTCTCGTCCATTGTCAGGACCTCTCTATCCTTCATTACCAGCTTTCCATCGATGATGGAATCTGCAACATCGTTGCCATTGACGTGGTCGACAAGGGTCGCTACCAGGTTGAGGGATGGCGAGATATGTGGCTGGTCGAGATTGATCGTGATGATATCTGCAAGGTTTCCTACCTCTATGGAGCCTGCTTCCTTCCAGGTTCCGATTGCATGTGCTCCTCCCTTGGTTGCGAACTCCAGAAGCTTTTCTACTGTCATGCACTTCGGATCGAAGAGAGAAAGGCCATATGCAAACTTCTCGCCCTGGCGGAGTATCTTCATCTCCTCGAAGATATCCATTCCATTGCCGCTGGTTCCATCGGTTCCAAGACCGATATTGGCACCCCACTCGAGGAGGGTGGAGACACGTGGCATTCCATGGTTGGAGAGGTTGCTGCGCGGATTGTGGACTACATTGACGTGGTTCTGGGCAACGCGCCTTATCTCGGAGTCGGTCATCACTACAGAGTGGGCTGTGATGAGGTTGTCGCCAAGCAGGCCAAGGGATTCGATGAGATCTACAGGTCTCATCTTGTAGTTCTGGAGGCAGAACTTCACCTCGTCCTTGTGCTCCTCGAGGTGCATGTGGACTCCTGTATTCAGCTCTCTTGCCTTCTCGGCAGTCATTCTCATGAGATCTGGAGAGCAGGTCATGATCTGGCGGATACCGAAGTAGATTCCGATCCTGCCATCTCCTGCACCATTTGCCTCGTGGTAGAGATCCTCTGTCATCTTTATGAGGCTATCCTTGTCGGACTTCATGCAATCTGGAATCTCTCTTCCCTGGTCCATGATCGAGTAGGCAAGGCGGGCGCGCATTCCGGATTCCACATAGCCCTTTACAGCTGCGTGGATCAGTGGGCCGCCGGATTCTGCAAAGCCGGTAGTACCGTTCTTGAGCATCTCAAGAGCACAGAGTCTTGAGGAGGCGTATACATCGGATTCGTCGAGGTTCGATTCGAATGGGATGAGGAACCTTGTCCAGATCATCGGATACTCATCGCAGGTGCCACCGCGGAGGAACTCCTGGCAGGTGTGCACGTGTCCATCTACAAGACCTGGCATTGCCAGCTTGTTGTAGCCATCGAGAATCGTTTCGATCTCGTACTTCTTCTCGATCTCCTCGAATGGAGCGATCACTGCAATCCTGTTACCCTTTATACCGATCGAGGATCCGTTGAGGATTTTGTACTCGGGTGTGAGGATCTTGCAGCCCTTGATGACGATATTAAGCTTTTCCATTTTTTTCAGCCCTTTACACCACCTGCGGTGAGACCTTCGATGATGTTCTTCTGGAAGATGAGTACGATCAGCAGGATTGGAAGTGTTCCAAGGATTGCTGCAGGGTACATATGCTCGTATATGACTCTCTCCTCTGCCATGTACATCTGCATTCTTATCGGGAATGTAGAGGTGACAGCTTCAGAGAGAACTGTTGCGTAGATGTAGTGGTTCCAGGCACTGATGAATACGAAGATTCCGGTGGAGGTAAGGCCTGGAAGGGAAAGAGGCAGGAGTACCTTTGTCATCGCCTTGAAGCGTGAGCAGCCATCGATCTGGGCAGCCTCTTCAAGGTCGAAGGGGATCGACTTGAAGAAGGCATTCAGCATTACGATTGCATATGGTACGGAGAAGGTCATGTATGCAAGGATCATGCCCTGGTAGGTGTCGATCATGTGCATCTTTCTCATGACGATGAAGAGTGGGATCAGGATGATCACGAAGGGCATCATCTGTGTTGCCATTATTCCGACCATGAGTATGTTCTTGCTCCTGAAGCGGTAGCGAGCGAATACATAGCCTGAAAGGGTTCCGAGCATCAGAGAGCAGACTGTTGTTGCAGCAGCTACGATGAAGCTGTTCTTCACTGCATTGAGGAACTTCGGATCGGAAAGGACTGCAAAATAGTTCGATAGCACTATCTTGTGCGGGATGATGTTCGGTGGTGTGGAAAAGAGGTCCACTGGGTTCTTTATAGAGGAAAGCATCATCCATAGAACAGGGAATACCAGATATAGCATTACCAGAACAGTGGCAACTGTCTCTGCTGCTGAGCCTATTTTTCTAGATGTTTTTCTATCAATCATGTTTTATCCTATAAAGCTTTCATCTACCTGCAAAGGATGCAGGTAGATGAGAGAGTTTGTTATTCGATTACTGCTGTGCGATCTCAGTAAGGGCCTTCTCGATGGCCTTGAGAGTGTCTGCAGTATTGAGAGTGCCATCAAGATGCTTGTGAAGGAGTTCTGCTGTGGTATCGAGGACTTCCATTGCGTGGATGGAGTTCACGATGCCGCTTGGATACTTGAGCTGGTCGTTGATGGAAGAGAACTGAGGATACTTTGCAAGGATTTCTGGATCGGAGTTGACCTCTGGGTGTGTCGATACACGGCAGATCTGCATTGCGATCTTCTTCTGCTGCTCAGGTGTGGTACAGAACTTGATATACTCGATAGCGCCTTCCTTGTTTGGAGCGTTGTATGGGATACCGAGGCCAGCTGGCTCGTTCCAAGAAGCGGAACCTACAGAACCCTTTGGAACAACTGCTGTCTCGACCATACCTACGATTCTGGAGGATGCTGGATTCATGGCAAGGGAGTAGGTAGCAGGTGAAGCAAAGCAGAATGCGAAGTCGCCCTGGCAGAACATATCGGATGCTGGGTTGGATCCGTGAATCTCGAAGGAGTGCTTGGAGATTGCTTCAGAGTCGACAAGTCTCTTGAGAGTATCGAGAGCTCTTGCTCCAGCTTCGTTGTTGCATACTGGCATTCCCTTCTCGTCGATGAGAGTAGTACCTTCACAGTTGAGGAGTACGTAGAACATGTATGTGATGATCTCGTCATCGAGGCCTGCGATCATTACTTCGTGTCCTGCTGCCTTGATCTGTGGGGTGATTGCAATCAGCTCGTCCCAGGTCTCAGGAATCTTCTCGACTCCAGCTTCCTTGAGGATCTGAGTGTTGTAGTTGAACTGCCACAGCCAGTAGTATCTTGGAAGACCATAGAGGTGGCCACCGAAGGAGAGGTTGTCGAGGGAGGTCTTGTTGTAGGCGGCCTTCTCTTCAGCGGTAAGGAGGTCATCGAGTGGCTCGAGGAACTCCTTGGAGGCGAACTCATAAACGTAGTCGGATCTCAGATGGATGACATCGAAGTGGGAGTCCTGGGAGAGGAAGGATGTAAGAGAGCGCTGTCTGAGCTCTGGGAAT
>LVBC01000167.1 GCA_001604265.1 Spirochaetales bacterium Spiro_01 | reverse complement strand
TTTATGATCAGGACTTTGTTGATATGTATGATCGCACCTGGGTCTGGGTGGAAGAAAGCTGGAAGAAGGGAGTGAAGGAAGAGTTCTTCCCCGAGGGCTTTCTTGCCTCTGCCGATGGTGAGTCGATCAGCCTCTTTGAGTCATGTCTCTCAGCCCTGTCCCTCTCATACAGCAACCAGAACTTCGATGCCTACTCCATGATTGACTTCTTCTACAAGATGCAAGCAGAGGATGGAAGGATAAGTGAGAGATACTCTCTCGATACCTGCCAGCCAATTGTCACAGAGGAGAATCCTCTCGGACTTGGAGTCCCACTGCTTCCTTTTGTAGAGTACATCTTCTACCACAAGATCGGAAACAAGAAGAGACTCAAGGAGGTCGTTGTCTACCTCGAGAAGTATCTCAACTGGATCAGTGAGAACTTCCAGAGGAAGAACGGTCTCTACTCTGTTCCTTATGAAGCCTGCCATCTTGGCAATGTTCCAAGAGAGGGGGCTGAGTACACAATAGACTTCAATGCGCAGATGGCAACTGCTGCTCTGTACATGTCCTCTATCGGCGATATTCTCAACGATAAGGAGCTTGCCTTCAGGTACAAGAGACAGTATTTCTCCCTGAAGACACGCATCAACAGCATGATGTGGGATAGCGAAAGTCACTTCTACTATGATCTGGACAAGGATGAGAAGCCGGTCTTCAACAAGCACATCGGAGCCTACTGGACACTGCTTGCAGAGATTCCGAATGATGAGTATTCAGAGTTCCTCATCGAGCAGCTGAAGGATCCGAAGGAGTTCGGCACAGAGAATCCATTCCCCTGTGTTCCTGTCTCCTCCAAGTACTTCAGGGAGGATGGTGATGGCTACAGGGGCGGAGTCGTTCCGTTCTACACCTATATGGTCATCAAGGGTCTGATGAAGTACGGTGCCTTCGTCTATGCACGTGACTGTGCCATAAGGCACATGTACTTCGTCCTCGACACTCTCCATCCAGATGGAGATACAGTCGGTGATGTATGGGAGGCATACAAGCCGAACAACGAGGGCTTCTCAGTCTCAAGCGATGGCTCGTTCGTGAACCAGAAGAGGTATCTGCCTATGCTCGGTCTTGTCACCATCACAATGATGGTAGAGAACATCATAGGTCTGGAGATATCGCTTCCACGAAAGACCGTCGACTGGATAATGCCATCTCTCGAGGCGATGGGCATAGAGAAGCTTTCTCTGAAGAGGAACAACATCACGATCCTCTCCAACAAGAATCTCAGAGGCTGGGAGATCAGGCTCGAGAGCGAGAAGCTCTACTACTTCTCCATCGAGATTCTCGATGAAAAGAAGAAGAAGACTCTCCCGATTCCATCCGGAAAGTGCTCCATGCTGATCGACAAGATCTGAAGCTGTAGATAAGGACCGCGGAACAGAACTGGAAGCCCTTTTGGTGACTTCCAGTTTTTTTACATATCCATTCTGGATCTGAGCGAGATTTCAAGAGTTCGCCTGTCGGCGTACTCCAGGTCTCCTCCGATCGGAAGACCTGCTGCCAGTCGTGTTATCTTGAGGCCACTATCCTTGAACATCCTCTTGATGTACAGTGCTGTGATATCTCCCTCCTCGTTGGGATTCGTTGCGATTATTATCTCCTTGAAATCACCCTCCTGGATGCGCTTTCTCAGAGCAGAGAAGGAAAGCTGGTCAGGTCCGATCGAGTTGAGTGGGCTGATCGCACCACCGAGCACGTGGAAGAGTCCGGAGTATATTCCTGAGTTCTGGATTGTCAGCACATCCTGAGGCTGCTCGACTACGCACATTATGCTCCTGTCCCTCTTCTCATCCTGGCAGATGGGGCAGGGATCCGTCTCTGTGAAGGAGCCACAGATCGTGCATCTGTGTATCCTCTCCTGCAGAGTCGAGATAGCTTCTCCAAGCCTCCTGTTGTAGTTGGGGTCTGTGCCTATAAGCCTGTAGGTCATCCTTGCGGCACTCTTGCTGCCGACTCCGGGAAGCCGCGAAAGCAGCTTTACAAGATCGTCTATTGCATCCATCAGATATTCATCCCCAATTCCTTGGCCATAAGGCTTCTGCTCTTTTCCTCGATCAGCTCCTTCAGCTTCTCTGTCGCATCGTTGAAGGCGCCTGCGATCAGCACCTCGAGCATCTTCCTGTCGTTCATCGCATAGAGTTCGTCCGATATCTCCAGCTTCGTGACCCTGTACTCTCCGTTGATGGAGAGTTCGACCATTCCGGCGCCAGCTGAACCGGTTGCAACAAGATTCCTGAGCTCGGCCTTGAGAGTCTCCATCTGGCTTCTGATCGAGTTCATCCTGCTGAGCATCTCATAGGGGTTGTTCATCTGCTCCTGTCTCCCTTGGTCTCTTCTTCGAAGACGACGCTTCCTCTGAAGTCCCTGGCAAGGCGCTCAAGAGCAGGATTTGCCTGTCTCTTGGGCTTCTCCATCATCAGGGCCGTCAGCTTCCCGCTGTAGCCGCAGATATCCTTCAGTGCAGAGGCGACAAGCTGTGAATTGTCCCTGAGCTGCTTGGCAGCATAGTTGGTGTCTGTCCTCAGCTCGAGAACTCCGCCCTCGTTGATGATCGCTGCATTGATCTCTGTTGCAGCATTCCCCAGACCGAAGACATCGCAATCCATGAGACGGTCCGAAAGAAGCTTCAGCTCCTCCTTCGATGGAGCTCTGCTTCCTCGTGGCTGTTCTGGTTCTTCTTCAGGTTCTTCGCTCTCATCCTCTGCTTCTTCCTCATCGAGGTCTGTATATATTGCAGCTGCGACCTTGGCCTCCTGAGGTGCTTCTGGAGCAGTCTCTACAGGGGCCTTGACCGGCTCTGCCTGGGGTTCAGCAGGTTCTTCCTTCTCTGTCCTGGTCTCTATTTCAGTTTTTTTTTCTTCTAGGGCGACCTTCTGGATAGTGATGGTATTCTGTACCTTTTCCTTGACTACAGTCACCCTTCCTTCTGTGATATCGCTTCTCAGAGCAGATAGCTCCTGTACAAGCTCTTCAGGTGTCCTGAGGTTTCCAAGAGAGGAGAGACGTGAGATGAAAAGTTCCAGCTCGAAGCGTGGAGAGATCGAGTATCTGATCTCCCTGTAAAGCTGTAGGAGGGTCCTCAGGGCAGCTTCGATCTGGGCGATGGTAAGCGCATTGACAAGAGACTCTGGAATATCCTCGGCTCTCATGTTCAGAAGCTCCTCATCCTTTACGCCCTCCTTGAAGAAGAGAAGGGCCCTGAAGAAGTCTGCGAAGCTCTTTATGCACTGTTCTACCGACAGGCCATCGGAAAGAATCGAGGCAAGGCTCTCAAGTGCCTCCTTCCTCTCTCCTGCGATGGCTTCGGAGAGGACCTTCGATATCATGCTGGTGCCGACGATTCCGAGCTTGTCCCTGATTCCTTCGAGTGTGATCCTGTTGCCAGAGAAGGATGCGACCTGATCGAAGAGGGTGTATGCATCCCTCATCGAGCCGGTAGCTTCCTTTGCAATCCAGAAGAGAGCATCGTCATCTGCAACGATGCCCATCTCATCGCACGCCTCCTGCAGGCAGCCCTTTATCGCATGCAGGGGAATAAGCTGGAAGTGGAACTGCTGGCAGCGGCTTCTTATCGTGGCCGGAACCTTCTGCAGCTCTGTGGTCGCGAAGATGAAGATGATGTATTCTGGCGGTTCCTCGATCGTCTTGAGCAGTGCGTTGAAGGCACTGTTCGAGAGCATGTGGACCTCATCGATGATGTATATCTTGTATCTGGAGGCCTGAGGAGGGAAGAGTACTTCGTCCTTGATGACCCTGATATCATTTACACTTGTATTGGAGGCACCGTCTATCTCGATCACATCGACTGAGGAGCCTGCTGTTATCTCATTGCAGTTCTCGCACACTCCACAGGGGTGCGCTGTAGGGCCCTCCTTGCAGTTCAGGGCCTTGGCAAGAAGTCTGGCAGAGGAGGTCTTGCCGACACCTCTCGGACCAGAGAAAAGGTATGCATGGGCGATTCTGCCGCTTTCGATTGCATTTTCTATCGTGGAGACTACAAACTCCTGTCCGACAAGCTTCTCGAAGGCCTGCGGTCTCTTTCTGGTTGCTGTTACTTCATATGCCATACCAAGAATGATAGCAAAATATCCAATTGCAGGCTATACGAGATTACCTCTCTTCTGCCTGATCGCTCTTCGGGATGAAGAGGACAGAGAGAACCCTGCGCCCCTTGGTTCGGATGACCCTGAAGCGACCGATCGAGGTCTCTATCACATCGTTCTTCTGCAGAAGTCGTTCGGATGCGTTCATTATGAAGGCAGCGACAGTCTCTGCCTTGTCCTCCTCGTCCTGTGGGAACTCGAGGTCGAGCTGGTCTATGAGCCTGGAAAGAGGTGTCTCCGCCTCTACCATGTACCATCTCTCTCCCCTGATGGATCTCGAAAGCTGCCTTATAGGCTCCGGCTTCACGGTCTCGTGCTCATCGTACATCTCTCCGAAGAGCTGCTCGACGACATCCTCCATGCAGACTATTCCGGCAAACTCGCCGTACTCATCTATGATGAAGGCCATCTGCTGCTTGGACTTCTGGAACTCCAGGAAGAGGTCGTCTATGTGGAGTGTTTCGGGGACGAAGAGCGGCTTTCTGGAGTAAAGAGAAATAGGGCCGTTCTCTCTCTTGTCCACTATTGCTCTGAGAACATCCCTGACTCTTATTATGCCGGTTATGTTGTCAGGTGTATCCCTGTAGAGAGGGACCCTGGAAAAGCCAGATTCGACTATTGCGGCCAGACTCTTGGAAAGTGGCATATCCTCCGGAAGACGGAACACATCGCTTCTATGCGTCATGATCGTCCTGACCTGGGTCTCCGAGAAGTGGAGCACCTTTTCCATGAGTCCGGATTCGTACTCGTCGAGGACGCCCTCGTCCTCTGCAGTATCCACTATATGGAGGATTCCCTCGACGCTGGTCTCCTTCTTCTTGCTGCCACTGCTGAATATCCTGCTGATCTCATTCGAGAAGGTCCTGAATATTACAACGAATGGAAAAAGGACTATCGTCAGGAACCTGACAGGGAGTGCCATCGTGACAGCGATTCTGACGTTGTGGCTTATTGCGATCTGCTTTGGGGTGATCTCTCCGAATATGAGAATGAGAAGGGTGAGCACTCCGGTCGCAATACCGACGTACGCGTTGCCGAAGTATCTTATGGTGAAGCTCGTCACCAGAGCAGAGACAGAGATGTTGACGATGTTGTTTCCAATTAGAATCGTAGTGAGAAGCAGGTCCGGCTTGCTTGCAAGATAGGTTGCTGTCCTTGCCTGCTTTCCCTTCATCTCCTCGATTTCCTTCTTCTGTATAAGGGAAAGAGATGTGAATGCGGTCTCGGTTCCCGAG
>LVBC01000166.1 GCA_001604265.1 Spirochaetales bacterium Spiro_01 | reverse complement strand
GTCGTTTTGTTGACAAAACATTGAGTTAGTTGGAAAATCTCTCGCTATGGAGAGAGAGAAATCCCTCAGGATGGTGCTGGGATCCTACAATCGTTACTACAATGTAAAGACAGAAGGAGTATGTGCACCTTTCTGTGCTGAGGCTGTCTTCCAGACGCACAATGAAAAGTACTTTCTGACCAGGATCGCAAAGATTGCAGAGGAGGACTCGAACGAGTTCGTCTTCATCGCATGCGAGGCAGAGGTCACACCAGAAGTCTTCCAGATGCTGGAGGAGAAGGCGTGGAGTGAGGGGCTTGGCAGGGTAGTTCCGGCCAGTGGACACCGCAACAGCGACATTACACTCATCGTCATCGCCGACAGGACCGGAATAGAGACGGAAAAGCTGGTAAGGAGATGCAGGCACTACAGATCCTATCGCTTTTCCTTCTGGGGCTGGAGCCACTTCAAGTGTGCGCTGCTGGATCTCGAGCACGACAGGATCATCACCAACAGGATGGGTGGTGACCTGGCAGGTCTCTTTCCAGCATTCAAAGGTTGACTATTCCTTAAGGAGGAAAAAGTAAAATGACAGCATTACTTATAATTGTTGCTGCAATTGTCTGTCTCGTCTGTGGATTCAGGTTCTATGGTTCATGGCTCGAGAAGCAGTGGGGAATCGATCCGAACAGGACGACCCCTGCTTTTGAAACACCAGACGGTGTCGACTATGTCGCTGCAAAGCCAGCAGTTCTCATGGGACACCACTTCTCATCCATCGCAGGTGCCGGTCCTATCAACGGACCTATCCAGGCAGCTGTCTTCGGTTGGGTTCCAGTATTCCTCTGGTGTGTAGTTGGTGGTATCTTCTTTGGCGGTCTCCAGGACTTCGGTTCACTCTTCGCTTCCATCAGAAACGAAGGAAAGTCCGTTGGTGAGATCATCGCCCAGTCCATGGGTCCAGTTGCAAAGAAGCTCTTCATCATCTTCGCAATTCTCGTTCTCATCCTCGTTATCGCATCCTTCGTCAACGTTGTAGCTTCTACCTTCCTCACTCCAGCTGATGGCCAGATGGGTATCACTACCAACCCGACCGGCAACCAGACAACTGCAATGATCTCTGTAGGCTTCATCGTTCTCGCAGTCATCTACGGTATCATCACCAACAAGTTCGGCGTCAAGACACTTCCTGCCACAATCGCAGGTATCGTTGCAATCGTAATTCTGATCGCATTCGGCCTCAACGTCGGTCTTGGTCTTAACAGGACCACCTGGATCGTTATCGTCGCTCTCTACATCGCTGTAGCCTCCCTGATTCCTGTATGGATCATGCTCCAGCCAAGAGACTACCTCTCTTCCTTCCTGCTCTATGCAATGATGGCAGTTGCAGTCATCGGTATCCTCATTTCCGCATTTACCGGTTCTGCACACTTCGCACTTCCTGCATTCACTGGACTCAGGACTGGTATCGGCTTCATCTTCCCGACACTCTTCATCACAGTCGCATGTGGTGCATGTTCCGGTTTCCACTCACTGATCTCGACCGGTACTACCTCCAAGCAGCTCGATAGCGAGAAGAACGCAAGGGCAATCGGCTACGGCTCCATGCTCATCGAGTCCGCACTCGGCGTCATCTCCCTCATCGCAGTTGGTTGTGTATCCTCTCAGTTCATCGTCATCAACGATGCTGGCCTGTATGCATTCAAGGGTTCACCAGCTACCGCATTCGGTTCTGGTATCGCTCTGATGTTCGGCCCAGAGGGTTCCTCCATCAACAGCACTATCAGAGCACTCCTGACTCTTGCAGTCTCCGTATTCGCTCTCACATCCCTCGACTCTGCAACAAGACTTTCGAGATTCATGTTCTCTGAGTTCTTCCTCAAGGAGGGTGAGAAGAGCTACAAGGATGCCGATGGAATCAGAAAGGTCCTTGCAAACCCACTTTTCGCTACTGCATTCATGGTAATCCTAGGTTCTTCACTCGGTTTCCTCCAGCTCTCTGCAATCTGGGCTCTGTTCGGCGCTGCAAACCAGCTCCTCGCAGGTCTCGCTCTCATGGCAGTTGCTGCATGGCTCGGTGAGGTCGGCAAGAACAACAAGATGTTCTACATCCCAATGTGCTTCATGCTCACAGCTACTCTCTGCCAGCTTCTTCTCACAATCAAGACAAAGCTCGGCAATATGGCAGCTGGTGCTCCAAATGCATTCCACTGGGGCAACTGGTTCCAGCTCTTCTTCGCAATTGCAATGTTCGTCCTTGCAATTGTCCTTGTAAAGGTCGGTCTTTCCACCTTCAAGAAGCAGCAGAAGAACTGAAGAGTTCCTGTCTGAAAACAGAAGACCGTGGGCCTGAAAAGCTCACGGTCTTTGTTCATGTCCTGATAGGATGAAAGAGAATCAGGCCCTCTCTGCCAGAACGAGCCAGCGCTCCTCCTTCATCTCCTTCTCTCTCTTTGCACTCTCGTATCTGAGGCTTCGCTCCTGTATCGTTCCATCCGCTGTAGTCTCGTTGGATGAGAAGCTTGCTTCAAGACGGGCTATGAGCTCATCGAGTGCCTCTATCTCGCCTTCGAGAGCCTCGAACTCCTTCTGTTCCCTAAAAGAGAGGCCCTTTCTCTCGCGAGGCTGCTTCCAGCTGCTCTTCTGAGCTCCCTTCTCATCCTCCTTCCTACTGCTCCTGTTCCTCTCTCTTTCCTCTCTCCAACTGGAGTAGTGACCTGGATAAAGCTCCACCTTGCCATCCTCGATGACGAGAAGCATATCGCAGGTGCAGTCCAGGAAGGCCCTGTCGTGGGATACTATGAGGACACAGCCCGGGAATGTAGAGATGTACTCTTCAAGATTCTCCATCGTACTGATATCGAGGTCGTTGGTGGGCTCGTCAAGTACAAGGAAGTTGGGGTTCCTGGCAATTCTGGAAAGCAGATAGAGTCGTCTCTTCTCTCCTCCGGAGAAGACGGAGACCTCTGTCCTCTGGCGGCCTACTGGAAAGCCGAAGATCTCGAGGAAGCGGGAAGAGGAGACCTCGCCGCCTCCCATGAGTATCCTCGAGCCGATCTCGTTGATGTATTCGAGTGCTGTCATCTTCGTCTCGAGGTTCCTGCCAAGCTGGTCGTAGTAGCCGAAGACTGTGTTGATGCCGATATCGACTCTTCCGCTTGTAGGCTCGAGATTCCCTGTGACTATATCAAGCAGTGTGGACTTGCCGGTTCCATTGTCTCCGACGATGCCTATCCTGTCTCCCTTCTTGAAGTCGTATGTGACACCTGAAAAGAGGCTTCTGTCACCGTAACTGAAGCCCACATCCTCTATGTTCAGAATCTTCTTTCCAAGTCGTCTTTCGAGGGACGAGAACTGTACCTGCTTGATATCCTGCACATTCCTCTGGGCTGCAAGCATGTTCTCGATCCTCTCCTTTCTGTTCTTGTCCTTTCCGGTTCTTGCCTGCGGTCCACGGGCGAGCCATATGAGCTCCCGGCGCAGGATGCTTGCAAGCCTGTCCTGCTCCTTCTGCTCCATATCTATCCTCTCTGCTCTGCGTTCGAGGTAGCTTTCATAGGAGCCCGGGTGGTGGAAGAAGTGGCCTCTGTCCAGCTCCCAGATTGTCGTGCAGACAGAGTTCAGGATGTAGCGGTCGTGCGTGACTATGATAACAGCAGCACTGATGGATCCGATGTAGTTCTCTAGGTACTCGATGGTCCTTATATCCAGATGGTTCGTCGGCTCATCGAGAAGGATGATGGAGGGCTTTACTGCAAGAACTCGGGCTATTGCGACCTTCTTCTGCTCTCCACCAGAGAGTGTGTCCATCCTTCTATCGAGAGGGTGCTTCAGTGCCATATCTGTAAGCAGGGATTCGAAGGACCTCTCGAGGTCGTAGCAGTCAAGTGCAGTCAGCTGGGGAAGGAGTCTCTGATATTCGTTGTCGTTTCCACTTGAAAGCGCTTCTTCGCTTCTTCTGAGAATGTCAAGCCGCTTTCCCTGTCCGAGGTGGAAGTAGTCCCTTATTGTCGCCCCCTCAGGAAAGCTGACTGTCTGCTCGAGCAT
>LVBC01000165.1 GCA_001604265.1 Spirochaetales bacterium Spiro_01 | reverse complement strand
GGAATAAGGTTCTTCATCGGTGCGACCGTTCTTCTTCCCATCATAGCAATGCGAAGAAGACAGAGAGAGGTGAAAGTGGATGAGAACAGAAGACTTTTCAAAGGTTCGATATTCTGCGGCCTTGCACTCTTTGCAGCCTGCAACCTGCAGCAGTATGCCCTGATCGGGGCCGGAGCTGGAAAGGCAGGTTTTCTGACATCGCTCTACAATATCTTCACCCCGCTGATAATGTTCCTCCTGGGAAAGAGAGTCTCGAGAAGGATATTCCTCTGTGCTGTGATGGCCACCTTCGGAATGTACATCCTCTGCATGGATGTGGGCTTCAGAATCGATAGCTGGGACCTCTATCTTGTCGCCTGTGCAATCATGTTCGCTCTGCAGGTCCTCTGCATAGACCACTTTGCTGCAGACCTGGATGGACTCGAGCTCTCTTCTGCACAGTTCTATGTCGTAGCAATCCTTTCTCTTGCAATTGCATTCGCGACCGAGGAGATCTCATACAGTGCTATCAGGGATTGCCTTGTCCCGATTCTCTATGCAGGTTTCCTCTCCTGCGCAATTGCATATACGCTCCAGGTAGTTGCACAGAAGTATGTGAGGCCGAATCTGGCGACTCTCATAATGAGCCTCGAATCGGTAGTAGCTGCAGTTGCAGGCTATCTGATACTGGGCGATGCGCTTACGGCAAGGGAGATGACAGGCTGTGCAGTCGTCCTGGCATCGGTCGTCCTTGCACAGCTTTCAGCAGATAAATAAGCCTCAGGCGAGAGTCACGTAGGTCTTTCCCATTCCTCCATCCTCGGGCCTTGCAAAGTAGTACTCCTTTATATTGCTGTTCTTCCTGAGTGCTGCGTGGATTCCATGAGAGAGTACCCCATTTCCGATTCCGTGGATTATCGAGAAGGAGAAGACAGAGTGTACAAGACAGCCCTCGATCTGCGTATCCAGGGCCTCGAGTGCCTCCTTGAGTGTACAGCCTCTGAGATCGAGGACGAGCTTCGGCTTCGGAGACTGTGACCTGTAGGCTGCAACGAAGGGCCTTGCATCGACCTTCGCAGGCTCGAGGTCCTTCTCCTTCAGAGTCATTCTCAGAGAGTCGAGAGATACCTGCCATCTGCCCTTTCCAAGGTTCTTGAGGAGTATTCCTCTCCTCTTGTAGGCGCCGCAGTAGACCTCCATTCCCTCCTCGAAGTGATACTCTCTCTTCTCGGTGAGGGCCTCCTCTTCAGCTTCGACCTCCCTGTCTGCCCTTTCGCTCTCATCCTCGATGCTTTTTATGAAGGATTTGACCTTGAGTGTCTTTTCCCTGGTAAGAGTGCCTGTCGAGACCTCCTTGACAAGTCTTTCAAGCTCCTTTCTCGTCTCCTTCATGAAGGCTCTGAGCTCATCTGCTGAACCGCTCTTCACCTCATGGCGGAGACGATCGAGCTCTCTCTTCAGCTTCTCATTCTCGCTCTGGCCCCTCAGATAGTTCCGTCTCTCGCTCTCGACCTCGGCTATCTTCCTGTCAAGTGCGCGGTTTCTGCCTGTAAGCTCGTTTATCAGCTGGCTTACTGTCGCACCCTCTCCAAGCTTCTCCTTCGCTTCCGAAAGCACTTCTCGGGGAATTCCCATGCGCTTTGCTATTGCAAGTGCGTGGCTGTCTGCAGGAAGGCCCGGGATTATCCTGTAGGTCGGGCGGGATGTATCGACATCGAACTCCATTCCAGCGTTCAGCATCGCATCATCGCTGTATGCATGCATCTTCACCTGCGAGTAGTGGCTTGTGATGAAGACCATGGCACCCTTCTTCTTCAGGTAGTCGAGGATGCCTATAGTGAGAGCTGCACCCTCGCCTGGATCCGTGCCCGATCCTATCTCATCGAGAAGTACAAGGCTTCTATCTGTACATTCGGAAAGTATTTTCGCTATGTTCGACATGTGGCCAGAGAAGGTCGAGAAGTTCTCCAGTATGGACTGTCCGTCTCCGATATCCGTATAGACCTCATCGAAGATTGGAAGAGTGCTTCCTTCCTCGACTGGTGCGTAGCCGCAGAGCTGGACAAGCAGAGCAAAGAGCGCGACCGTCTTCATTGTAACGGTCTTTCCTCCGGCATTTGCACCTGAGAGGACGACAGCCCTGCAGCTCTCATCGACTTCGAGGGAGATGGGCACAGCCTTCTCGAAAAGCAGTGGATGCCTTGCTCCGATCAATTTGATCGAGGAACCTCTCTTCACTCTTCTCGATCTCGTCCCTGCTATGAAGCGGCAGAGAGAGTAATGGAAGTCGAAATCCCTGACGAACGAGATGCTCTTTCTGAAGTACCAGAGGTTCTCTCTTATCCTGAGCGAGAGGTCGTTGAGGATCCTGTGCTTCATGTGCATGATCTCCTCTTCTGCCAGGACGACGTTGTTGTTCATCTCGACAAGCTCGAAGGTCTCGACAAAGAGTGTTCCTCCACTCTGGCTGGAGCCCTGTACGTAGCCGGGGACAAGGCTCTTTGCCTCCCTCTTTATCGGAAGCACGATCCTCTCGTTGCGGTAGAGTGCATTCTGGTTCTGTACTATCGAATAGTGCTCTGAAAGGAAGTTCTGGCTGTACTGGGCACGGATGTTCCTCGCCTCCTCGGCCCTCTTGAAGAGAGGAAGAAGCAGCGGATGGGTCTCCTTCACAGAGCCATCCTGCGAGACTGAGATGTCTATATCCTTTCCAAGCTGTACAAGCTCATCCGAGATGAGAGACTCATCCTGTAGAAAGCGGGAGAGCACCATCATCGAGACGAGGAAGTCTCCTGCAAGGAAGATGTCGATGCCATCGAAAGCAGCGTGCGTGCGCTCAGCATACTCAAGCAGGTTCTTCAGCGAGACGAAGCTCCTTGGCTTCTCTTCGGCCTTCTCGAGAAGTGTCTCGATCTCCTCGATCTTTGCTGCTCTCTCCTCTATCGTCGCTTCATCAGAAGTTATCCTGTCGGCGGATATGTACTCCTTTCCCTCCTCGGAGAGGGAGTAGGACCTTATGATATTCAGTATCTCGGAAAACTCGAGATCCTCAAGTGTTCGCCTTCTCATTGCTTGTTCTTCCTGAAATGGGTGCGCGCCCACTTTGGAGAGCGCTCCCTGAGGCTCTCCTGCATCCTCACATAGCTCTCATAGCGGTCAAGGTCTATTCTCTCGTCTTCGAGAGCCTCCTTCACCTTGCAGCCTGGCTCGTCGAGGTGCAGACATCCATCGTAGTGGCATTTGAAGGCATCGAACTCGGGAAATGCGGAAAGGAGCTCCTCGCTCTCCTCGTATGGGACCAGTATCTCCCTTACACCCGGTGTATCGATCAGCCTGATATCATCCCTCTCAAGATAGATGGAGTGGTTCGTCGTATGGTTTCCTCTGGAGTACTTCTCGTTGACATCTCCTGTATTCTGCTTGACTTCAGGGTCGATGAGGAGATTTACAAGAGTCGACTTTCCAACGCCCGACTGACCTACGAGCGCCGTGAGCTTTCCTCTCAGCAGCGCTCTTAGATCCTCGATATTCTCCCCTGTGAGCGCAGAGACGGCTATGATGCGGTAGCCAAGTGAGTGATAGAGGGCCCAGCGGTCGAACTCGAACTCAGTGAGCAGGTTGTCGCACTTGTTCATGCACAGTATGATGTCGCAGCCCTTTGCACAGGCTATCGCCCTGTCAAGGAACCTCGGGCGGAAGGGAGGGATGCCTGCAGAACAGACTATGAGCACCTGGTCCATGTTGGCCGCTATCGTCTGGTTCTTCTCCAGCTTCACATTCCACCTTGTGAAGGTGCTCCTCCTCTCAAGGCGCTCGGTGACAAGCCCCTCCGTATCGCTGTAGAGGGAGAACTCTACCTCGTCCCCTACTGCAATGGGATTGTACTCATAGTTCTCTATCTGGAGCTTCTTTCCCTTGATGCGACAGCTGTACGTCCTCCCATCCTCGAATGAGAAGACTGTGTAGAAGTTGTTAATGGACCTGCGTATCTGACCCTTCATCGTCTAGAGTTTAACTTTTTAGGCTTGTAATTGACAACCGACTGGAATGAAATCATTCTTTTCTCATGTTCAGTTTCAAAGAGTGT
>LVBC01000164.1 GCA_001604265.1 Spirochaetales bacterium Spiro_01 | reverse complement strand
TACTTCTCGAATACCAGAAATTCAAGAAATATACGGACCTTCTGACCGGTGTTGTGACAAGCGACAGCTTCTACATCCCAAGGAAGGAGAACCTCTTCAATGTTCCATTTACAGACAAGGACCTCTTCAAGGGCATTGAGCTTTCGGATCTGCTGAAGACCTTCCAGTCTCTTATGGAGAAGGTCTCTCCCAACAAGCTCTTCAACATATATGAAGAGGTATCGATAAACGAGAAGAGAACGCTGCTCGACGAGCTTCTCGAGAGCAATGGGACAGTCACGATATCCCAGCTTATCGTCGACCCGAACAACCCTCTTCACATAATCTGCTCCTTCATGGCGATCCTTGAAGCCTGCAAGGACAGGATGATAATCTTCAACCAGCCACAGCCACTTGGTGAAATATATATAGTAAGAAGACCCAAGGACTACGATGAAAGGCTTGCAGAGGAGTACGACAGGGATTACGACGAGGTAGTCGAGCAGGATCTCGAGGAGGCCGACGACTTCTCGATAATCACAAAAGAGGCGAAGGAAAGAGAGAGAGAGGAGTATCCTGAGGAGTTCTCGGATGATGAAGAGGATGGAACTCAGGAGCTCGACCTTGGCGAGGAGGAGGACCTCCTCGATGATGATGAGGACTAGAGAATGCTCAGTACCAATGCACAGATAATAGAGACAGTGCTCTTCATAGAGAACGAGGCGCTGGATGAGGAGAGACTTCAGGAGATGACCGGCCTGGATGACAGGGAAGTGGAGGTCGCACTGAAGGAGCTTGAAAGAGCGTACAGGGAGGAGGGGCATGGACTCTTTCTCAAGCAGAACGAGGATACTACCTGGAACTTCTCTCCGGTCCCCGAGCTATACGACTCGCTGAGAAAGACCTATGGAAAGAAGGTCGACAGGCGCCTTACAAGGGCAGCCCTCGAGACACTCTCAATAGTTGCATACTCCCAACCTATAACGAGAAAGGAGATAGACCACATCAGAGGAGTTGCAAGCGATACGATCGTAAGGCTTCTCAGAGACAGGGAGTACATAAAGGTAGTAGGAAGAAAGGATGTTCCCGGACACCCCTGCCTCTATGGAACGAGCAGGAAATTCCTCTATGAGTTCGGCCTCCATTCGATCAGTGATTTACCAAAGCTTTCCGATATTGATAGAATGAGATTCGACAAGAACGATGAAGGAGAACTTTTCAATGATAATTGAGTACCCAGTCAGACTGCAGGTCTACCTTGCCAAGTGCGGCTGCGGATCCAGGCGCTTCTGCGAGGATCTGATCGCCCAGGGACGCGTAATGGTCAACAACAGGACAGTAAGGGAGATGGGTGTCAAGGTGAACGAGGACGATGTAGTCCAGGTCGACACCGAGACTGTCGAGATCATCGACAAGAGCTACTATATCGCTCTGAACAAGCCTAAGGGGTTCGTCTGCACCAACTATGACCCGAACGAGACGAAGTATGCCCGCGATCTCATCGAGATCCGCGACAGGGATCTTCTCTTCAATGTCGGCCGCCTGGACAAGGATTCAAGCGGTCTGCTTCTCTTAACGAATGATGGAGAGTTCGCCAACAAGGTCACACATCCGAGCTTCGAGATAGAGAAGGAGTACCTTGTTCACATCGACAGGCAGATCGATATCGAAGACCTCAACAAGGCACTGAGGGGAATCTATATCGATACGGACAGGCCCTACAGGCTCAAGAGATACGAGTTCGTTCCAAGAAGAAAGGACTATATCAAGGTCACACTGACTGAGGGCAAGAACAGAGAGGTCAGGAAGATATTCTCCTTCCTCGGCTACGAGGTCAAATCTCTTATGAGGATAAGGATCGGCTGCATCCTGCTTGGAACAATGCAGCCTGGCGAGTACAGGAACCTTACAAAGAGGGAGATAGATGGACTTCTTGCCGGCAAGACCACGCTCGATGCAAGAAGAAAGTTCGGTGCTGCCCTTAGAAAGGAGAAGGAAGAGAAGGCCAGAGCCAGGGCCGAGAAGAAGAGGGAGACATTCAGATGATAGTTGCAATTGATGGACCTGCAGGCTGCGGCAAGAGCACGATAGCCAAGAGGATAGCTTCAGAGCTTGGATTCTATTTTCTCAACACCGGTTCCTTCTATAGGGCGGTGACCAGGGCACAGCTCGACAGGGGACTCGATGTCAGCGATGCAGACTCGGTGCTCGAGACAGCGAAGAGCATCGAGATCACTGTGAACGATGGAAATATCTGCGTCGACGGTGTCGATGTGGAGGAGCGCCTCCATGGACCCGATATCGACCAGTATGTCTCCTACGTCTCATCCGACCCAAGACTCAGGGAGATAGTGACAGACCTTGTCAGGAAGGTCGCAGGAACGATGGACATCGTCACTGAGGGCAGGGACACTACGACTGTCATCTTCCCTAATGCCGACTGCAAGTTCTATTTCGATGCATCTGCCGAGATAAGGGCCGAGCGCAGGATCAAACAGCATCCAGAGGGGCAGACCTATGAGGAAGTTCTCCAGAAGATCATCGAAAGGGACAACAATGACAAGAACAAGCCCGTAGGAGCGCTTAAATTGGCCTCAGATGCGATATATGTGGATACTTCCTTATTGACCATTGAAGAAGTTTGTGAGAAAGTAACAATGGTTATCCGTACGAAAATTTCAGGTATGGGTAATTAATTGTATAGTTTAGGAGCAAAGAAGTGGAAGACGAAACTCAGATGACTGACATGCAGGCACTACTGAATGAGCAGTATCTAAAGTCACTTGCTGGCATTGAAGACGGTCAGATCGTAACCGGAACTGTTGTACAGTTAAATAACGAATATGTATTTGTAGACGTAGGCTACAAGAGCGAAGGAAAGATTCCTGTTGACGAGTTCATCGAACTGCCAAAGGTCGGCGACAAGGTCAATGTCGCAATCATCAACAAGGAAGGCAAGCACGGCCAGATCATCGTCTCCAAGAAGAAGGCCGATGCAAAGGAAAGAACTGAGGTCCTCAAGGATGCTGCAGAGAACCGCACACCTATCCTCGGCAAGTTCGCCAAGGTCATCAAGGGTGGTTACGAGGTCGATCTCGGCGCCGACTACAAGGGTTTCTGTCCACTTTCAAAAGCTGATGTCGTCAGAGTAGAGGATCCTGAATCCCTCATTGGCAAGACCGACTACTTTGTCATCGACAAGTTCCACGCAGGCACCAAGCTCAAGAGCGTCGTCTCCAGAAGAGAATATCTCGAGAAGATCATCTCCGAGAACAAGAAGAAGTTCTTCGATTCCGTACAGATCGGCGATGTCGTACAGGGTGAAGTCAAGTCCTTCACATCCTTCGGCGCATTCATCGACCTCGGTGGCTTCGACGGTCTTCTCCATATCAACGACATGTCCTGGGGCCATGTAACAAGACCAAAGGATTTCGTCAAGAAGGGCCAGATCGTCCAGCTCAGACTTATCAACATCGACAAGGAGAACCAGAAGATCAACCTCTCTCTCAAGCACATGCAGGAAGATCCATGGACCAACTTCGAGAACAGATACAATGTCGGTGACGTCATCAAGGCTCCAGTAACGAAGATCACATCCTTCGGTGTATTCATCGAGATCGAGCCGGGCATCGAAGGCCTCGCTCATATCTCCGAGCTTTCCTGGACAAAGAAGATCACCAATCCAAAGGATATCCTCAACATCGGCGATGTAGTCGAAGCAAAGATCCTCGGCTACGACCTCGACAAGAAGAGAGTATCCCTTGGCCTCAAGCAGCTTACAGAGAATCCATGGGATACCATCGAAGAGAGATATCCAGTAGGTACAGTCCTCAAGAGAAAGGTCGTCAAGATCACCAACTCCGGTGCCTTTGTCAACCTTGAAGATGGTATCGACGGCTTCCTCCACATCGATGATGTATCCTGGACCAAAAAGCTCAAGAACATGAACCAGTTCTGTGCAGAGGGCGATGAGATCGAGGTATGCGTCTCCAGCGTCCAGCCAGAGAACAGAAGGATCAGACTCTCAGTCAAGAACCTCGAGGGCAATCCATGGCAGAACTTCAAGAAGAAGCATCCAAAGTTCTCCAACGTTACCGGCGAAATCTCCAATGTCACAGACTTTGGCGTATTCGTGAAGGTAGAGGGTGGAATCGAAGGTCTCATCTCCAAGTTCAACCTTGTTGGACCAGATGAGGAGTTCAATGACAAGATCCTCGAGAACTACAAGGTCGGTGACGAGATCACAGCTATGGTAGTCGAGATCAATCCTACGACCCAGAAGCTTTCTCTCTCCGTTAAGGAGATGATCAAGAAGGCTCAGGAGTCTGAGATGGCCAAGTACATGGCAGAGTCAAAGGACGATGATGATTCATTCTCCCTCGCTGACATGATGAAGGCCAAGGGCGAAGAGTTCTAAGCTCTTCTCCCGTAGGAATGGTAGGCGGGAAAAATCCCGCCTATCTCTTTAGAAGGGGATTTGACTATGAAAAAGGATAAGAAGGAGGTTGTCGAACTGACTGGAGCTGAAAAGCTGGCAGTCAGGACCGAGAACTTCTTTGCAAAGAACTGGAAGCTGATTTCCTGCATCTGTGGTGTAATTGTCATCGCAATCATCATCATCGGTGCAATCAGCTATATGAATGTCTCGAAGCAGAACAAGGAGTTCAATGCCATCACAAGGCTTGAGCAGAGCTATATCGCAATCGCATCGATGGACAACCAGAGCGAGGACTTCAAGAAGGCACTTGCCGATCTGAATTCCGAGGCTGATTCCATCATGGCAAGCGCAGGTGGCTATCCGGCTCTCAAGGCAAAGTACCTCAAGGGTCTTGCTGCTCTCTTTGCCGAGGATTGGGCTAAAGCTGCAGAGCTCTTCAATGCAGTTGCAGTCGATGCAAAGGGCAGCTATCTTGCTCCAGTTGCACTTGTCAATGCTGCAGTTGCAGAAGAGAACAATGGCAACCAGGACAAGGCACTCGAGAACTACAACAAGGTCTGGAACGACTATGGAAAGGATTGTCCTGAAGCTGCAAAGGCACTCTTCAACGTAGCTAGAATCTACGAGGCCAAGGGTGACAAGGAGCTTGCCAAGGCAACTTACAGCCAGCTGGTCGATGCATTCTTGAACACAACCGGTTCCGAATATGCGAGAATTGCACAGGCTAGACTTATAGCTCTTTGATCTAGACTGGATTACTAGAGCAGGGAAGGGTAGAATGAGAAAGAGAATGGCTATAATTTTCTTTTCATTTCTGACCCTTCTTTTTTTATCATCCTGTGGAACTCCAACTGTAATAGACTTT
>LVBC01000163.1 GCA_001604265.1 Spirochaetales bacterium Spiro_01 | reverse complement strand
AATCGGAAAAAAACAAGGGGGTGTTTAGAAAGTCCGATACGCAGGACTGCCTGAACACCCCTTCATTTTTGTCCTGAATATCCCAAAATACAATAAAAAACCTATGCCCGGGGAATCGAACCCGGGGCATGAGGTGTAAAATGAAACTGCGAGGAATCATTTTACATGGGACATTTTAGCACAAAACAGAGTACTTTGTTCTACAGCTACACTATGGATGTTGAGCAACAGCATAGAATCGACGGTTTTCTGGCTCTTCTGGACAGATCGGAGGTCGGGGAATTCATTGAACTTGAGACGGGGAAGGAGAAGAGCTCCGAAGAGATCGGAAGGCCCGGATTCGATCCGTACAAGGTGTTCGCCTGCGTCCTGTTCGGTTTCGCAATGGGATCCTGCAGTCTAAGGGATCTTGAGACCAGTTGTGCGAATGACATCAGGTACATGTATCTGATGGGCTGCGAGAAACCATCCTACTCCTATTTCTGCACATTCATCAACAAGGTGATCCGGCCTCACTGCGAGCAGATATTCGCGATGGTGACATCCGAGATGTTCAGGACTCTGGGACTTGGGATCGATGACTGTTTCATAGACGGCACCAAGATCGAGGCTTTCCCCAACAAGTACAAGGTCGTGTGGAAACCGACGTTCTTCCATGGCCGTCTGGACGGGAAGACCAGGGCTTTGCTGCAGGCCATGGGTCTGGCACGGGGAGTCCCCTCTGAGGGAATGGTCCCATCCGAGATGATTGCCAGGAAGCTGAGCGAGGCGAGGAGAATGCAGGAGTCCGGCACCAAAGGGATTCCTGAAGGATTCGGATCGATGGTGAGGAGCCTGTCCGAGTATCTGGTCAAGACACTTGAGTATGAGGAGAAGGAGCGCATCTGCGGACCTGACAGGAACTCTTACTACAAGACCGACCATGATGCCACGGCCATGTGTCTGAAGGAGGATTACTACAGCGGACTTGGCAGCAACCTGCATCCTGAAGAAGATCGCTCTCAAGAATGCCCGTCCAAGCAATCCTGAGACTTCCCAGTATCCTCTCGGTTTCCAGTTCCCATGGTCCTTCTACTGGGATACTCCAAACGGCAAGAGGCCTAAGTGATACAGTTCAGGAGCGATGGAAGAAAAAATATTTTACTTCTGGAAAGAAGCATGCAATAATAATTTTTGGAGTGCATGTGACTGAATCGCTCCGCCCCTGTCCTCCGGTAAATTAGGACGGGACAAAGGAGGTTACCGTCGGGCTAGTTCCCGACGGTTTTTTAATGAATGGAAGATGCAGCAAGACAGTTCCTTGGCATGGCAATGGAGGCAGTATTCTCCAACGCTCTCTCAGGCGGAGAGTATGAGATCCTTGGAGCGATGGATGATCCCACCTCGTATCCCAACTTCATCCTTTCGAAGGATGGGAAGAACTACTTCGTCTATGTGATAATATCCAGCACCGAGGTCTATCCAGAGCTGTCAGAGCGCGATAGAAAGGATTTCCTCGAGCACGCAGACTCCTTTGGGGCCACAGCACTTGCAGCTCCGGTCTGCATCTTCAGATCCGAGGATGGAAACTTCCTTACAAAGTTCTCGGGCTTCGAGGAGATTGTCTGAAGAACTACATTCCCAGTGATAAGAGCAGATTCTTCTGGAAGAAGAACCTGTCCAGTGCCAGCACGCCTGCACCCTGCAGCGAACCCTTCTCTCTGTATTCGGAGCGGTAGATTGGAAGTTGGGAGAAGCTGGGGCCTCCCTCCTTCTCGACTATATCGAGAAGAAGTGCGTAGTAGTAGTCGGGCAGGTTTGCAAGTCCTCCTGTGATTATTGCACCCCTGGCACCTGTTGCACTGAATGCGTTTATCAGGGCCCTTCCAAGGTACTGTGCGGCCTTCTCCAGAAGTCCCTTGTACCTCTCTTCGTCCTTCATCATCTCCCTGACAGAGATATCTGCTCCTCCCTGGCTGATGGCCTGCACTCTTATTCCGTAGCCGGAGGAGATGGTCTCGAGACAGCCGATGCCTCCGCAGTGGCAGAGTCCGGTCCTTGCAACCGGCATATGGGCGAAGGCTGTATTCGGAAGGATCCTGTCCTTCAATATCAGAGCAGAGGCCAGATGCTCTCCCCAGTTTACAAGCAGCAGGTTCTCAAGTGGAATCTGGTAGTGGAATCTCTCGGCTTCAGCCTCAGCCTCGAGCGAGGACTCAAGTGCGACAGGGAAGGGACAGCCCTCGAAGAGAGAGGAGAAATCGGTTCCGGTCAGAAACTGGATGGGTGTCGATGCAAGTGTCTGCCCCTGTATGTTCCCACTGGTCGCTATGACCATCCCTAGGACCTTCTTCTTTGCAAGCTGCACCATCTTCGCGGCAACTCTTATTATCCTGTCCCTCAGCTCCTCGGCACTTTCAATTCCTTCTAGAGGGAACTGCTCGCTTCTCAGCGGCCTTGCTGTAAGATCGAAGATCGCGACCTGACAGCTTCTTGTCTTTATATCGCAGCCCAGGACGACTGCAGAATCTGCCTTGAGTCTCAGGGCCGTACCTGGCCTTCCACCCCTTGTCTCCAGCTTTCCAGTCTCCTCGATATAGCCCTCGGCAATAAGGGCCGAGACGATCTCTCCGGTCGAGACCTTGTTCAGGCCAAGAAGGGTCGAGAGACTCGCCCTTGTCAGGTTCTCGTTCTCGTTTATCGCAGAGAGGACTCTAAGGCGGTTCAGTTTTCTTGCGTTGTCAGGTCTAGAAAATTCCATAGCCATTTCATAATAGCCCGAGACGGAAGTTTTTTGAATCTACTCTTCAGGTTTTTCCCTTCGAGAAGGTGTGAAATGATTTGCCTAAGGTGAAATTCCTTATTACCTTTGTAGGGTGCGCCTTGGTGCGCATTCCATATAAATATATATAGAGGTAGATAAATGGGAAGCAAAAAGTTCAAGACAGAGGTTTCAGACCTTCTGCATCTTATTATCCATTCACTTTATTCCAACAGGGAGATATTCCTCAGAGAGCTCATCTCCAATGCATCCGATGCCATCGACAAGCTGAGATATCTTTCGCTTACCGATGAGAAGCTGAAGGGACTTTTCACCGAGGGCAGGATCGAGATCAGCTTCGATGAGAAGGCGAAGACACTTACGATCAGCGATAACGGCATCGGCATGAACGAGGAGGACCTGAACAACAACCTCGGAACGATCGCATCCTCCGGAACCAGGAAGTTCCTCGAATCCCTCACAGAAGAGCAGAAGAAGGACAGCAACCTCATCGGACAGTTCGGTGTCGGCTTCTACTCAGCCTTCATGGTCGCAAAGAGAGTCGATGTCATCTCCAGAAAGGCTGGTGAGGAATCGGCCTTCAAGTGGTCCAGCGATGGCACATCGACCTATACAGTCGAGCCTGCAGAGAGAGACTTCCCGGGTTCAACGCTTGTGCTCACGATGAACGAGGATGGGGAGAGCTATCTGAACCGCTGGCAGCTTGAGAACCTTATCAAGAAGTACTCCGACCACGTCGCATATCCGATCTATCTGGAGTACGACCAGGAGTCATATACAGACGAGAAGGACAAGGATGGCAATCCAGTAAAGAAGAGCGAGCACAAGAAGGAGCAGATCAACTCCTCCTCTGCACTCTGGAGAAGGAACAAGAGCCAGATCAAGGACGAGGAGTACAAGGAGTTCTACAAGAACTTCTGCCACGACAGCGAGGACCCTCTCTTCTACATCCACAGCCATGCAGAGGGAACCACCGAGTACACAACCCTCTTCTACATCCCTGCAAAGGCCCCATTCGATATGAACCATGCCGACTACAAGCCAGGTGTGAAGCTCTACGTCAAGAGGGTCTACATCACCGATGATGATAAGGAGCTGCTTCCGACCTACCTGCGCTTTGTAAGAGGTATCATCGACAGCGAGGACCTTCCTCTCAACGTCTCCAGGGAGATTCTCCAGGAGAACAGGATCATGGCCACCATCCGAAACGGTTCCGTAAAGAAGCTGCTTGGAGAGTTCAAGAAGATTGCCGAGAACAACCCTGACCTCTACGAGAAGTTCATCGGTCAGTACAACAGACCTCTGAAGGAGGGCCTGTACAATGACTGGGCCAACAGGGAGACTCTGCTCGAGCTGGTAAGATACAAGTCGAGCGAGGTCGAGGGCTATACCTCCCTGGCAAAGTACAAGGAGAGGATGAAGGAGGGGCAGAAGGCCATCTACTACATCGCAGGTGGAAAGGAGTCCGTACTCAAGGCATCTCCACTCATTTCAGCATACAGGAAGAAGGGCTACGAGGTCCTGGTCATGGACGAGGATATCGACGATATCGTCGCAGGCATGATCGGAAGCTACAAGGACCTTCCTCTGAAGGATATCAAGAAGTCCAGTTCTGCCGATGACCTGAAGGACGACGACAAGAAGGATGAGGATATCAAGAGTGCAGATGTCGACAAGCTTGCAGGCCTGCTCTCCGACAGGGTCAAGAAGGTCATCAAGTCCAAGAGACTTACCGATTCTCCTGCAATCATCATCATGGATGAGAACGATCCATCCTTGCAGATGCAGCAGATTCTCAAGCAGATGGGTGGAGCCGATGAGCTTGACGATATAAAGCCTATCCTCGAGGTGAATACTGAGCATCCGGTCTTTGCCAAGATCGCCAGTGCATCGGAGGAGGAGGCAAAGGAGCTTGCTTCTCTCGTTCTGGATCAGGCATACCTTGCTGAAGGCATCATGCCAAAAGACCCAGTGGCCTTTGCTTCCAACATCTCCAGACTGTTGGCAAAATAGGGCAAATTGGGTTTAATTGCTATTGTGGACAACATACTGTCCACAATAGCATTCACAAGTAAATCTATATTTGGAAAATAAGGAATTGAAAAATGGAAGAAACACAAGCTACAGTACAGCAGGCTTCTATCGTTTCTGATTTCGGTGCCTGGTTGGAGACTCTCCCAGTCCACTTTCAGATCGTTGCCCTGATCGTCACAACAGTCGTCGCCATCATCATTGCCAAGGTCATCATTGCAATCATCGCAGGCTTCATCAGAAATCTGGCAAAGAAGAGCGAGAACTTCACTCCGCTCATGGGTGGCTTTGCCATCAAGATCGTCCAGGTCATTGTCTGGGTCATCACCTTCATGATCGTCCTCGGCTTCTGGGGTGTCAACCTTGCTCCAGTCATCGCTGGCGTTGGAGTTTCCGGTGTCATTCTCGGTCTTGCTCTCCAGGAGACAATTGCCTCCGTCTTCGCAGGCTTCATGATCGCTGTCACCAAGCCATTTGCAATCGGTGACTTCGTCGAGATCGGTGCTGTTTCCGGTACCATCATCTCCATGGATACAATCGCTGTAGGTCTCAATACTCCGGACAACAAAAAGGTCGTAATGGCAAACAAGCTCGTATGGGGCGCTGTCATCACCAACTACTCTGCAAACGAGACAAGAAGAGTCGACATGGTCTTCAACCTCTCCTACGATGCCGACCTCAAGAAGGCACAGAAGGTCCTCACCGACCTCATGCTCTCCTATCCAGAGGTCCTCAAGGATCCAGCTCCTGTCGTAGCAGCTGGCGAGTTCGGCGATGCAAGCTTCCAGATCTATGCAAGACCATACTGCAAGAGCTCCGATTTCTGGACAGTGAAGTTCAAGTTCCTGCAGGATGCTCCAAACGCACTCAAGGCTGCAGGTATCTCGATGCCACACAGACAGCTTGATGTCCACGTTTCACAGAACTGAGTAGGGAATACTTAGGAGAAAGGGCCTTCAGACAATCGTCTGGAGGCTTTTTTCATATCCAGCCGAAGTGCTTGCAGGCGTTGTATATGCCGTCGTTTCCAACTTCGGAAGTGATGTAATCGGCCTTTGCCTTCAATTCCTCTATGGCATTGCCCATTGCAATGCTGGTCCATTCGGGACTGAACATCGTAAGATCGTTCTTCTGGTCTCCAAAGACGACTACATCGCTGATATTTCCACCGATATACTCCATCATCTTCCTGATTCCGACTGCCTTGTCGCAAGGCTCGACGAAGAAGTAATAGGGGTTGTACCTGCACCAGGGCAGGGGCTTGAGAGCCTCAAGCGTTGTCTCTACCGATTTGTCCCCTGCTATATAGACCTTGTATATATTATCGCAGGAACGTGGATCGAGGCCTGGAATCACAGCAGTATCCATGTAATTGTTCTTCCTCACGGCCCAGGGAAAGCTGTTGTCTGGAGAGTATCTCACCTTCGTATTGTCGATGGATACAGCCCAGGGAATTTTCTTTTCGATGCACTCGTCTATCAGGGTGCAGCAGAGCTTCTTGTCCAAGGGTTCGATTCCCTTCAGAACACCATCTATGGTTATTCCATTGCCCCCATCGCTTACCATGTTCTCAAAGCCAAGGGCAATCCTGATATCCTCTGCCATTGCATGGCTTCTTCCTGTTGCGATAGCAACGAAGTGCCCATTCTCTCTCAATAGGCGCAGCGCCTCCTTGGCAGACTCTGGGATCGCTCCAGCGCCAAAGCCTCCGTTTATCAGAGTGCCATCGATATCGAAGAAGAAGTACTTTCTATTCATACAGGCTTTCTGTCCAGACCGATGAGGTAGATTTCGAAGCTGTCATCTCGGCACGCCTTCGGCTTGAAGGCCTTTGCCTTTGCAAAGAGTGTCCTCATAGTCTTCAGTATCGCTTCCTGTCCTCCGCCCTGGAATATCTTCAGTACGAGGTTCCCGTGGACAGCAAGCTGCTCACTTGCAAGCATGACCACATTCTCGGCAAGCCACTCCGATCTGGTAGTGTCCACAGTCCTGTTCCCTGTAGTCATCGGGGCAGCATCTGAGATTATGCAGTTGTAGGGCCCAAGCTCCACAAGCCTTGCCCTGTTCTCCTTGGAGAAGGCATCTCCTGTGATCTCGATGACAGTAGGGGGCACTGGATCCAGTCTCAGTGGATTAAGATCCACGGAAACGATCCTTCCCTTTCCCTTGATGAGCTCCCTGTGGGTAAACAGTGTCCAGGATCCGGGGGCAGCACCTACATCGAGGACGCTGTCGCCTGGCTTTATGAGTCTGTGCGTGCTGTTGATCTCCTCCAGCTTGTAGACACTTCTAGCTGGATAGCCCTCCCTGTGGGCCCTGAGGGTGTACGAATCTGCCTTGTCTCTTCTGCTGTTTGCCATGAAATCAATTTACATTAGAGAAAGAAAATGTGCTAGATAGTTCGCTATGTTGGGTGGGAGAGAGGGCGACTATCTAGCACATAAGGTTTTTCACACTAAAGGAGGTAATGAAAAAAACTGTTGCTCTGTACAAATATATATGCACTGACCGTGCCAACTTTCCAAAAATGGCCATTTTTTCGAAAATACCACCCTGGGAGGTGTTTTTCTTATTGAAAACGGAGGGATTGTGGTCAATCCCTGTCCAATTGTGCATGTGCAAAATTTGCGCACTGTGCACTTTATATCAATATTATATAAGTATCATATCCTGGTCTGCATATCATACTTCAGAAGAGGAACTCTTTGCTTTACAGATGGGAAATTGCCAGAATGCTCCTTTGGAAGTGAACAGATTTCGGGTTGTCTGTTGACAATTGCTGTAAAAGAAGTTCTTTTTAGAAATAATTCTATTTGTACTTAGGTAACAACAAAACATCGAAAAAGGGGGCTAGAATGCACTTTTACCACTTAATTGTCATAAGTTTTGACGGGTTTTACAGTGGATTACAGAAAAAATTCAGAAAATTTTTCTAAAAATGTGTTGACAGCGTTTTGGCATATGTCATAAGATGAGGTTGATAAAGCTAGAATACTAAGATTATTCGAATATTTCGAAAGGAAAACAAATATGAGAAAAGTCCTTCTTTTTACATTGATCGCACTTATTGCAATCGCATTCGCATTCGCTGGAACAGCACAGTCTTCCAATGATGTCAAGCTCAAGTCCACAGTCAAGGACAACAGCGGCGTAGAGACCCCACAGGGTGGTACAGCTATCGGTTTCGTAGAAGGAGATGGAGAGGGTGAAGAAGAGGGCACTACCGGTGACAAGAACCCAAAGGGTATCCTTTACATCTCATACATGGATGAGTCCGAGACTGCTTTCAACGCACTTGAGGATGCTCCTGTTTCCGGTCTCATCTGCGACCTCACTGGCAATGACACTGGATATGATAGAGTAAAGTTCGTCTTCAGATTCGCAGGTAACGTATCCAGAGCTCACGAGTACGTTCTGACACTTTCCTGTGCTGATGGCTTCAAGAGCGCCAATAGCGAGAACGTGATCCCAGTAACCATTTCCGGTCTGTCCGATGTTGGTTCTTCTCTCCCTGCTGGTATTACAGTAAATGGCAACACGATCAATATCGCAGCAGGAACAAAGGCACTCCAGGCCGCTACAGTTGCTTCTTCGTACGCAACATGGACACAGAGCGAAGAATATGCTGCAGGCGACTACACAGCCACTATCACAGTTGCTTGTTCTGCAAAGTAATAGAGAGTCTGTTATAATAGAAATAGTTTGAGGGGAAAAAGGTTATTAGATCATGATGAGGAAACTTGCACTCACATCATTATTAACATTGATGGCCATTGCAGTGGTCTTCGCTGCTGATCCCACCAACAAGGTGAGCGATGCGGCCAACCTCAAACTGAATGCAAACATTGCGAAAGGCCAGGGCGTATCAATCCCAGAGGGAGTTACCCTGGTCGGCAACCTGGCAATCCAGTACCGCTACGGTGATGAGGAGACTCCTTGGGAGTATGTATCCACAGAGAACCTCGAGATTACAGATCTCGGAGAGAGAGCAGGCAGAGTCCAGCTCAGATGTCTCTACTACGGAAACGAACCAGAGAACTACTCCTGTATCGTAAGCTTCGCCTCTGATGGTTGGGCCAGAACCATGGAAGATGGAAAGGAACCGACCGATGCAGATAAGCTTGCCATCATCTTCGAGGATGCTGAGTCAACCAATTCCAAGAAGTTCGAAGTCGACATCAAGAATTCTGGCTTCACACTGAATGTACCAGTTTCTGCTCCGATCAACGGTGATGTCGTCGCAACTATAAACGCTTCCTGGGCAGATGCTCCTGATCTGCCGGCAGGAGAGTACACAGCAGATATAATCGCTGCTGTAACAACCCCTTAGACCCCTTTTTTTTATAGTGCAAGTATAAAAAAACTTGACCCTTGGAAGAGATTCCGAGGGTCATTTATTTTGTATAGCAAACACCTCTGCATTGTAAAAACTTCCAGAAAGCTTCCAGCTAT
>LVBC01000162.1 GCA_001604265.1 Spirochaetales bacterium Spiro_01 | reverse complement strand
GTCTTCTCTAGCTGAGGACATCCTAATTCTTTTCCTGAAAAGGAAGCTGTCCTTTTTATACATTATTCGGAATATGATTCCATTTGCTGGAAAAAGAGGTTCAACAAGATGCCCTCTTTGTAGATAATCAGCATATGCATCGGAAGAACAGTATCGACATGCTCAATGGACCACTGCTTGGCAAGATAATCTACTTTGCCATGCCCATTGCCTTCTGCAACATACTCCAGCAGACCTTCAATGCGACAGATACTGCAGTCGTAGGCCGATTCGCAGGAAGCCAGGCACTGGCAGCGGTCGGTTCCAATGGCGTTACGATCAACATCATCGTCAACCTCTTCGTCGGCCTCTCTGTCGGCGTCAATGTCCTCGTTGCCAGGCTCATCGGCCAGGGGGACAGGGACAGGGTCAATCCGGCAGTGCATACGATAATGACGATGGCACTTATTGGTGGCGTGCTGCTTCTTGCAATCGGGCAGCTCCTATCGCGTCCACTGCTCGTTCTGGTAGCAACCCCAGATGATGTGATGCCGCTTGCCGTAGTCTACCTGAGAATATACTTTCTCGGCATGCCCTTCTTCCTCATCTACAACTTCGGTGCCGCAATCCTCAGGAGCAATGGGGATACAAGAAGGCCGCTCATATCCCTGCTTATCTCGGGATTTCTCAATCTCATACTGAACCTGATTCTCGTATGCATCTTCGATATGGGTGTTGCCGGTGTCGGCATTGCGACTGTCATCTCCAACATCTTTTCAGGAACGCTGGTACTCATATTCCTGCTCAGGGAGGATGAGATGCTGCGCTTCGATCCAAGGAAGCTCTCGATAAGATGGGTCTACATGAAGGAGGTACTGAGAGTCGGCGTTCCCACGAGCATCCAGCACACTGCATTCTCAATCTCGAACATAGTCATTCTGTCCGCGATCAACAGCTTCGGCTCTGCAGCCTCTGCAGGTTCTGCAATCTGTCTGGCCATCGAGAGGAACAACGCATTCATCGCACAGGCATTCGGGCAGGCGTGCGTCAGCTTCTCGAGCCAGAACTTCGGCGCAAAGAGATTCGACAGAGTGAAGAGGGTCTTCACTCTATCGCTCATTTCATGCGAGGTCACAGCCTTCTTCTACATCGGAACCTGTCTCATCTTCAGAAGGCCGATAATATCGCTCTTCACCACAGATGCGGAGGTCTTCCGCTATGCAGAAATGAGAATACTCACCTCCTTCGCACTCTGCTTCATAAACTCGATCACGGATATATCGACAGCATCGCTGAGGAGCATTGGATACTCATTCATCCCGACAGGTCTCACACTTCTCGGGACCTGCGTATTCAGGCTCTTCTTCATCGCCTTCATACTGCCATTGAATCCGACCTTTGCCTTCCTGTTCTGGGTCTATCCGACCTCATGGGTGATCACAAGCACATCCATAACGGCAATGTTCTTCATAGTGAGGGAGAAGGCCTTCAGAAGGAGGGCCCTGGAAAATGCTTAGTCTCTTACTTGCAAGAAGGATATTCGTACTCTTCATAA
>LVBC01000161.1 GCA_001604265.1 Spirochaetales bacterium Spiro_01 | reverse complement strand
CTCATCGCCTGGGCCTACAGCCAGGATCTGGAGATGATACTCGATAAGATAGACTATGAGGAGAATGGCCTGAGAAAGTGTCTGCTTGCGGCTGCCAACTATTACTGTGAGCACAGGGAGTATCTGAAGAACCTGCTTCTCCATACCAGTGGCTATGATGCCTTCGTTCTCAATATGACAGAGATAAACTATTCGAGTTTTCTCAGGAAGGTCGTCAAGGCCAGTGCTGGGGGGACCCTGGATGAGAAGATGAGGATGCTTGTCCGCATATACGTCAATGGAACAGTCTGCTTCACATGTGAGTGGATTCTCGGAAAGTATGAGGCCGATCCCGAATTGCTTACTGAGGTCTATATGCTGTCCATCCCCGAGACTTTGAAGAAGTATCTGGTCTGAAAATGAGAGATTTTGACGATAATGTCTCATTCTGAGAGATTTGACTGCTATTCTGAATTGATGGGTATCCAGTTCTGCATATAGATTCTATGTATAGGTTGTGCACAATATTATGGCGCACGATATAGTATGGAGGTTTTCTATATGAGCAGAGTATTGGTTGTTTATTTTTCAGCATCGGGTGTAACGGCAAAGGTCGCTTCTGAGCTTGCAAGGGCAGAGAAGGCAGATCTCTTCGAGATCAAGGCAGCAAGGCCTTATACAAAAGAGGATCTCGACTACACAGTGAAGGATTCGAGATGCAACACCGAGATGGCAGATGAATCCTGCCGCCCTGAGATGGCCGGAGCTGCTCCCGATCTTTCAAAGTACGATACACTCTTCGTTGGCTATCCTGTATGGTGGGGCAGAGAGCCCAGCATCGTCGATACCTTCCTCGACTCTGTCGACCTTTCCGCAAAGAAGGTGGTTCCATTCTGCACTTCAGCTGCAAGCGGGGTAGAAAAGGGCGTAGAGCATATAAGGAAGGTCGTCGGAGGAAAGGCAGAGGTTCTCGAAGGAAAGAGACTTGGTGCTGAAGGAACAGAGGAAGAGGTAAGACTCTGGACAGAGCTTCTCGGACTTTGAGGGATTAGAATATGCCCGAAACATATGATGAACTGAGACTCGAGAACCAGCTGTGCTTTCCTCTCTATGCATGTGCGAAAGAGGTTGTAAGACAGTACAGGAAGCCCCTGGACAAGCTGAATCTCACATATACCCAGTATATAGTCATGATGGTTCTATGGGAGTTCGGACAGATGAGCGAGGGGGAGCTTGGAGAAAGGATACATCTTGAATCCGGTACACTTGCTCCGCTTCTGAAGCGTCTTGAGAAGGCTGGCTACATATCCAGGACAAGACCCAGGGACAACGAAAGAAAGCTCGTTGTCTCGCCAACAGACGAGGGTTTGGCTCTGAAGGAGAAGGCAAGGGATGTGCCACATTGTATCAGATCCTGCATGCCGCTTCAGGATGATGAATTGATCTCTCTTCGCAGTCTGCTCTGCAGATTGCTCAGTGAGATGGAAAATAGGAACAGGGAGAATCAGGAAGATGATATATGATTATTCTGTAACAACAAGAAAGGGTGAGGAGCTTTGTCTTTCCGAATACAAGGGAAAGGTCATCATGATAGTCAACACGGCAACAGGCTGTGGCTTCACTCCACAGTATGCCCCGATCGAGAAGCTTTATGAGAAGTACCACGAGAAGGGACTTGAGATTCTCGATATCCCGTGCAACCAGTTCGGAAGCCAGGCTCCGGGTTCGGAT
>LVBC01000160.1 GCA_001604265.1 Spirochaetales bacterium Spiro_01 | reverse complement strand
GAAGCATCCTGTCCAGAATGAAGTGTGCATATTTGTCAGCGTAGAAATCCATGAGTTGAAATATACTCAAAAGCAGGGAAATAAAAAAGGTTCCAGTTTGTGGAACCCTTGAAAAGCGTCCGACGGGAATCGAACCCGCATCTTCAGCTTGGAAGGCTGAGGTAATAGCCATTATACAACAGACGCGATAACAGAACTAAATATTGCCTTTATTTGCATTTTAGTCAATGACTAGAAGCAAACAATTTCACAGATTTTTGCTGAGCATGGTCGAAGAGATGTTGACCATTCTGTATTCAGGACTGTTTATGATCCTGAGGAAGTTGGCCTCAGAGTTCTCGATGTGCTTCCTGACAAGGAGCATGCAGTCATCATACCTGTCCTCCATCAAAGCATCGTAGATATCCTGATGCTCCTGGAGTGTGGCCTTGGTCCTGGGCGAGAGGAGGTTCAGCCATCTGGCCCTGGATATCTGAAGCTGCATGAGGCTGAACATGTTGATAAGTCTGCTGTTCTTCGAGAACCTGACGATCTTCTCATGGAAGAGATCGTCATTGTGATACCTCTTTCTGTAATCCTTGTGTTCGGAGGTGTCCTCGGAGTCCTTCCTTATCTCGATGAATATATCCGATAGCTCCTTCTTCTGTTTTTGAAAACGTTTATGTGAAAATGATAACATTTGGATAGACACGGCCAACAGTAAACCGATAAGATGGTCGTAGAGCAACGGGGAGAGCTCTCAAATAGAACTGCATGATCGACTACAGCCCTATTTTCACAGAGGAGAAGAATCTCGAGTTTTCTCAATTTGCCAATATGCCGGGAGGCCTTGTTGTCTATCGGGATGATGAGGAGACGAGAATCCTCTATTCCAACGAAGAGGCGCTCACGATGCTTGAGTGCTCAGGTAGTGAGGATTTCGAGGCCCTCACAGGCGGCAGCTTCAGGAACATCGTACTCGAGGACGATTTCTCATTCATAAGGAACAATCTCAATATCCATGAGTATGCAGAGGGCGAATCCTTCGACAAGCTCTACTTCAGAATGAGGACGAAGGGTGAAAGACTTCTGTATGTCGAATCCTTCATCAAGCAGGTGGACGATCCAGGACTTGGTCCTCTCAACTACGTATTCTTCGTCCTGGAGCAGAGGAAGTACGACTCGCTCACAGGCCTCATGGAGAAGCAGTTCCTTCTTGAAAGGGATGAGGAGAGCATACGCTCTATCATCAGGGAAGGGGGCAGGATAGACTGCATCGCGATCGAGATCCATGGCATCAAGGATATCGACCTCTACTACGGACAGAGGCGCAAGGACATGATCAGGAGCATCTCCCAGCTGCTGGTGGAGCAGTTCGGGAAGGACAGGGTCTTCAGGTTCGGAAAGGACAACTTCTACGCCTACGTTGTCGACTCTCCCTCTGTTGAAAGCCATCTCAACAATATAATCGTCGAGTTCAGAAGGCTCTACACCGAGAGCTCTCTTCTCATGCTCATCGGCATCTATGATGGCCTCGATGAGACGATGGATCTCGAGATTGCCTTCGAGAGGGCCCATCTTGCATGCACGCTCCACCGTGACAGCTATCGTTCCGGATGCTTCCGTCTCACTGAGAGGGAAGTCGAGGCCGATATGATCAAGGACTATATAATCAGGAACATAGACAGGGCCATCGAAGAGAGGTGGATATTTCCATTCTTCCAGCCGATCATAAGGACACTCACGTCAAAAGCCTGCGGTGCAGAGGCACTTGCCAGGTGGCTGGATCCGAAGTTCGGCATGATCTCGCCTGTCGTATTCGTCCCGGTCCTCGAGGAGGCAGGTCTCTCCTACAAGCTCGATATGTGCATTGTAAGGATGTGCGCCGAGATGCTGAGAAGGAGAATCGACAATGGTGAAGCTGTTCTGCCGGTATCTGTCAACCTCTCGGCCTCCGATTTCGTCTCCTGCGATCCTGTATCCCTTGTCGTCTCGATACTTGACGACTACTCGCTTCCAAGGGACCTCCTCTGCATTGAGATCACAGAGACTGCAGTAATGAGGGACCGACAGAGGAGCATCGACTCTATCAGAAGATTCCATGAGAATGGCATCCACGTCTACATGGACGACTTCGGAAGCGGCTACTCATCGCTGAATGTCCTGAAGGACTTCGACTTCGATCTCATAAAGATAGACATGGCCTTCCTGGTGAACTTCGATGAGAGGGCCCGTACTCTAGTTACGATGGCCGTCAGCATGGCCAAGAAGCTTGGTCTCCATACACTGGCAGAGGGTGTAGAGACCGAAGCCCAGGTTGAATTTCTGAAGGAGATAGGCTGCGAGAGACTGCAGGGCTACTTCTTTGGCACACAGTATCCAGAAGAGGACTTCCTGAGAAATTTCGAGGAGAGGAACATAGAGATAGAGGACAGGGAGAGCGCCTCCTTCTATGAGAAGGTCGGACGTGTCGACCTTGTCAGCGACTTCCTGGCAACAGCACTCTTCTTCGATGATGGCAGGAGGTTCACTCCGGTCTACATGAACAAGAACTACAGACTCGTTCTTTCCCGTACCGGTCTGGATCCTGACGAGGTCGTCGAGATGAACATGAATGCTGACGAATCTCCGAATGGAAAGAAGTTCAGGAACCTCGCGACCAGGGCAGCCGAGAGCAGGAAGACTGAGAGGATGACCTTCGTCGTCAGGGACCACTACTACAACTACTCATTCACCTTTATTGCCTCCTCGCGCAGTGGCAGCATGCTGCTTGCCCACATAGATGACACGGTCTATGGAGAGTACAAGAGGCTCGACCGACTTGATAATGTTATAAGGAACATAATATCGGCCTACGACAGCATGTACCTTGTCGATATAAATGAAGATATGAGGACCGTTGTCATGACGGACCGCTCCGACGAGAGAGCAGGCCAGACCATCGGAAATCTCAGAAGGTCCCTGATCGCATTTGCAGAGAGGAACATCCATCTCGAGGACCGCGACCGATTCCTCAGCTTCGGCTACAGGGAGAATCTCGAAAGGACCTTCAAGAGAACAGGAAGGGGCAGCTTCTCGGATGTCTTCAGGGTGATAAGGAAGGATGGCAACTACGAGTGGAAGGAGTTCCTTGTCATCGCAGTTCCAGAGACCGATGGAAAGCAGGTGATCGTCTGCATCAGAATCGCTGCGATCGAGGACCAGGAGGACAAGAAGCTTGCAGCTCTCAGGATAGCGGACTGCTCTGAGTCCATGAAGTCGCTTCCAACTGATATGTATGCGAACCTCTGGAGAAGCCTGATGCAGTCGGCAGATATAAAGTTCTTCTGGAAGGACAGAGATAGACGCTTCCTCGGAGCGAGCTCCTCCTTCTTCAGGTACTACGGCTACAGGGAGAATGGGGACCTTATCGGAAGGACCGATGAGGAGATGGGCATGAATGTCGACGACGAGGTCTTCAGAAGGAACGAGAAGATAGTCCTCGAGACGGGCAAGGTCATGACGACCAGAGGCCTCAACATAGTCGATGGAAGCATAAGGCCCATCCTGGCCACCAATATTCCATTCTACAATGGCAACAGGATAGCTGGTCTCATCGGCTACTTCATCGATGTCGACGAGGATTACGAGAAGGGCAGAAGGATACAGAACGATGTGCTCTTCGAGCCCGAGACCGGACTTGCTACTGCCAGGGGGCTTATCGCCGCACTCACCGATCTCGATGACAACTACTACGAGAACGGTGAGGACTATACCGAGATTGCAATCGAGATAGATGGTGTCGAGGCGGCAAGAAAGGAGTATGGCAATGAGGTCGTGAGGCGTCTCAGGACTCTCGTTATCGAGCGCCTGAAGGGCATCTACGGCCAGCTTGCCACGATAGGAAAACTGCCGGGCATGCTTGCAATCTACTTCAAGCGCATCTCGGATTCCGAGCTCGAGAGTCTCAATGAGAGGTGCATTTCGGAGGTGGAAGCTATAAGGGAGATCGAGGAGTACAGATTCACGCTCCGTCCTGTGCTTGGATATGCACATCGCTCAGACGTCCCATCTGGCCAGGATCTGCATGAGGAAGCAAGGAAGAACATTGGACTGAAGAGCGCAAAGGACGAGGATAGTGCGCTTCCTGACCCATACTATGACATTCCGCTCCCATATCTTGTTGTAAGACCTGAGATTACAGAGAGTGGAGACTGTTCGGATGCGACCTTCATCTTCATCAACAAGAAGTGTTCCGAGCTGCTTGGAATCTCACCGAGAGAGCTTCTCGGCAGAAGCTACCATGAGAGCATGAAGAATACGTCGATACAGTGGGGAAGGTTCATAGAGAGGGCTTTGCGAGGCGAGTATGTCCATGAGAGGATATTCGCTATCGAGATTGGAAAGTGGGTCGAGGTCATTGTCTCGAAGTTCTCGACTCCAGGCTGTGTCTCTCTTCTCTTCACGAAGGTCGAGTAGCGTATTGTAATTTAACTCTCTTTGGGGCAATATACAGCTATAAATTTCTTGCGGAGGTACCTATTATGGGACAGCGTGGTGAAGTCTTCTCTTCAAAGCTTGTCAGAAATGACAGAACCTATTTCTTCAACGTCAAGGAGAATCTCTATGGAGATCTCTATCTGAATATCGTCGAGAGCAAGCCTACTGACAACGGAACCTTCCTCAGACAGTCGGTGCTTGTCTATCAGGAGGATATCGGAG
>LVBC01000159.1 GCA_001604265.1 Spirochaetales bacterium Spiro_01 | reverse complement strand
TGCCGCTCTTCGGATTCTTCGCCGACTTCAGGATGACCTCGATGCAGCTTCTTGGAAGGGGCGAGCAGATGTATATAAAGGAGCTGGAGAAGCAGGGAAGACGGGATACGCTCGAGCACCTCTTTTCATCCCCTGCCCCCTGTGTGATCATGGCATATGGCGCACTCCCCTCCAGGACACTTGTCGACCTTGCAGAGGCCAATGCGATGCCGATCCTCTCCACAGAGCTCAGCAGTACAGAGTTCTCGAGACACGCATATGCAATCCTCGAGGAGGTGTTTGCCAGGACCGAGACCGTCCATGGGACACTGATGGAGGTCTTCGGTGTCGGAATCCTCCTGACAGGCGCATCCGGTGTCGGCAAGAGCGAGACAGCATTGGAGCTGATCGAGAGAGGACATCGCCTCATCGCAGATGACTCCGTGCTTCTCAAGAACATCTCGGACTCGTACATCATAGGCTGTGGACCAAAGCCGGAGCTGGCGCACCACATGGAGCTCAGGGGAATTGGAATCATAGATATATTCGACATGTACGGAATCGGTGCGATCAGAGAGAAGAAGCAGGTCCAGATGGTAGTCAACCTCGAAGCCTGGGAGGAGGGAAAGAACTACGACAGGATCGGAGAGTCGATGACGATGGACATCCTGGGAATCCAGCTTCCGAGGATTGAGCTTCCGGTGCAGGCCGGAAGGAACATCCCGATCCTTATCGAGACAGCCGCCAGGAACGAGAGACTGAAGAGACTCGGATACCACTCTGCGAAGGAGTTCGACAGGAGCGTAAGGGACTGGCTGGAGAGCGAGGACACAAAGCGCAGATTCTACAACACAGATACAGAGGAGGATGCCTCCGATGGTGAAAGCTAAGCTTGTCGTCGAGACGAGAGCCGGCCTTCATACGCGCCCTGCAAGCCAGATAGTCAAGGTCGCATCGCGCTATAGAAGCGACATCTTCTTCGAATACGAGAATGCAAGGGTCAACGCCAAGTCGATAATGGGAATAATAACACTGGGAGCTGTCTACAGAGCAGAGATTCTCTGCATCTGCGAGGGTGAGGACGAGAACGAGCTGCTTGCTGCCATCAGAAGACTCTTCGAGAACCGCTTCGAGGAGGAGTGATGGCCAGGAATCTTACACCTGCGCAGAAGAACATACTCTCATTTGCAAGCACCTACATCGCAGAGCACTCCACAAGCCCATCGGTAAGGGAGATCGCAGAGCGCTTTGGTATCTCATCGGCAGGTGCCTGGGCCCACCTGAGGGCTCTCGAGAAGAAGGGCTACATAGCCATAGAGTCCGGCCAGGCGAGGAGCATCAGGATATTGAATGAGGAGTACAGGCCCGATACGCTTTCAAAGCTCATACCGATCTATGACCTTTCGAAATCGAGGTATGGGATTGCCGGAAACAGCTTCGATGAGTACCTGAAGTTCCCATCCACCCTCCTCGAGGAGAAGAAGGAGTACTTCGGCATCATCATGGAGGGCCCCGACATGAAGAACATCGCAATCCAGGAGGGGGATCTGCTCGTCTTCGAGAGAAGCGATGAGCTTGTCCAGTCCGCAATCGTGCTGGCCCGCCCGGATACCGGTTCGGATGAGGACCAGACGATGGTAAGGCGCCTTGAACGCCTTCATAGCAATTGGACGCTCGTACCTGAATGTGATAGCATTGGCTCGACCAACTGTCAGAAGGTAATTGTATATGGTATCCTTGCATTGGTAGTGAGGCGCTATGAAAGGTAACGTTATGCTTCTCATGGGAAGCGAAGAGGGTCTTAAGCAGGAGTGGATAGATAGAGAGAAGGCAGAGCTTCTTTCCCAGTATCCCGACCTCGAGATAGTTCCGATCTTCGCCTTCGACAGCGATGGCTCGGATCTTCAGGAGGCACTGGAGGGTGCATCACTCTTCTCCTCCCACAAGCTTGTAATGCTCAGGCACTTCGAGGAGGCGAAGAAGGGCTCTCCTCTCTACAGGACGCTTGTAAAGTACCTGAAGCATCCGAATGATGAGAACCACCTGATGATCCTGACGACCGGAAGACCCTCCGATGTGGGTTCAGAGATCACAAAGCTGCTATCGAGCGATGAGCAGCTGATCTTCTATGAGATGTTCGAGAACAAGAAGGAGGAGTGGCTTAGAAACTACTTCCGCAAGGAGGGTCTAGGCATTGCAAGAGAAGCAATCTCCCTCCTTCTCGATACGGTCTCGAACGACACCTTCGAGATGAAGGAGAGCTGCTCCCAGCTCGTCTCCTTCATAAAGGCGAAGGGAGAAAGCAGTACCGTCACGGAAGAGGATATATCCAAGTACATGGCCCACACACGAAGCGAAGATGGCTTCACGCTGTTCTCGCACATGGCCGAAGGGGACCTTGTCCGCTCCCTCTCTGCACTCAGGAAGATTCTCTCCTCCGATCCAAGAAGCGGAATCGGTGTAATGGCAACACTGCAGCGCCAGTTCAGGCTGCTTGAAAGCTTCCTTGAAATCAGGAAGCAGAGAGGAGAAGCAGCCGCCTTCGCAGAGGCCACAGTACTCAATACATCCGCATTCGGACGCGATAGCGTTGGAATCATGAAGATGAGCCAGAACATCTTCCGCCAGGCCGCAAGGAACTACAGTGCCGAGGATGCGGCCAGAATCGTACTGTATCTCGACAGGCAGGACCTGGAGATAAGGAAGGCAGGAAGCGACAATCAGGGCCTTCTCTTCGACCTTCTGGTGCATACGATAGTAAGGGACAAGGGAAGAGAGACGGGCCTCAGGCTAGAGCGTGAGCTTATGGAGAATTCTTTCGCTCACTGAGATCGGGATATGGCACTTCGAGGCAAGCTCCTCTGCACTGAGCTGCAGGATTCCCTCTACGCTTCCGCACTCTGTCATTATCCTCCTGCTCCTCTCCTTTCCGACTCCATCGATCGATTCGAGCAGTGCAAAGGATGCATCCCTGCTCCTCATTCTCTGGTTTGCACTGGTTGCAAAGCGGTGGCACTCATCTCTTATCGCAATGAGGATCCTGAGAGCAGGGTCCGCCCTGTCAAGCACGAGATTCGGTCTATCGTCTGGAAAGACTATCTCCTCGTTCTTCTCCGCAAGGCCGACGACCGGGATATCGTCAAGGCCGAGCACGCTCAGCATATCGATCGCAGCGTGGACCTGCCCCTTTCCACCATCTATCAGCAAAAGGTCAGGAAGCTCGCTGCCCTCGTTGAGAAGCCTCGTGTACCTTCTTGTGACAGCCTCCCTCATCGACTGGAAATCGTCGATTGCACCACCGAGGGTCTTCATGTTGAATCTCCTGTACTCCTTCACTGAGGGGTTTCCTCCCCTGAAGACTATCATGGATGCAACAGTGTACTTGCCTGCAAGCTGGGCAATATCGTAGCCCTCGATATGCTCTGGCAGCTTCTCGATTCCAAGCAGCTCTCTAAGGCGCTCCAGCGCAGCTGAGTTGTCGAGCTGGCACATCCTCTTCTCGACATCCTCCATCGCATTGACTTGGGCCATCCTGAGTATCCTGTAGTGCTTTCCATCCTGAGGAAATCCGACATAGAGCGGCATGTCGAGCTGCTCCTTGAAGAACTGTCCGAGCAGGGCTGCATCAATCTCGTGGTTCACATAGAGCTCGCTTGGAAGAGAGTCGCCATCGCTGTAGTACTGCACCAGGAAGCTCAGCAGGGTCTCTGTCTCGTCGCCCATGCTCTCTGCGCGGTACATTGCCTTTCCAAGCAGTCTTCCATCCCTTATCTGCATTATGGAGACTGTACAGAGCGAACCTCTCATCTCGATCGCTGCATAGTCCCTCGATTCCGAGCTTGCCGCCTGGACAGTCTGCTCTGCGCTTATCTTCTCGAGTGCCACGATGACATCTCTCTTCTTTGCGGCCTCCTCGAACCTCAGTGCCCTGCTCTCCTCCAGCATCTCGCGCCTGAGCTTCTCTATGACGGAGCGGTTGTCTCCTGAAAGGAAGTCCCTTATCTCCTCGACGTAGGCGCCGTACTCCTTTGCACTTATCTTGCCGATGCAGGGTGCCGAGCACTTGTGGATATGGTAGTAGAGACAGGGTCGTGTACGCTTTTCAAGCGGACCGCTGCACAGTCTCAATGGGTAGTTGTTCCTGACAAGCTCGAGGTAGGTGTTCAGGGCCTCCTGAGCTGGGTATGGGCCGTAGTAGCCGGCCCCATCTGGCAGTATTCTTCTCGTCTTGTAGACGCGGGGAAAGCTCTCCTTCGTTATCTTTATCAAGGGGTAGCTCTTGCCATCCTTCAGAAGGATGTTGTAGTGAGGGTTGTACTTCTTTATCAGATTGTTCTCGAGTACAAGCGCCTCGTACTCGTTGCCGCAGATGATGTAGTCGATGTGGTCTATCTTTGCGACAAGCGCAGTTGTCTTCGCATCCCGATTCGGAAGGAAGTAGGAGTTCACACGTCTATGGAGGTTCTTCGCCTTGCCGACGTAGATGACCTTGTCATCCACGTTCTTCATCAGATAGCAGCCCGGATTCTCCGGAAGCGCCCTGGCCTGTTCTCTTGCACCCATGTACTGTATTATAATCAACAAGTGCCACAGAGGCAAAGGATGCAGGAAGGATGAGTGCACAGGACGATCTGATCAGAAGCTTTGGAGCAGAAAAGAGAGCAAGGCTCGAGGCTCTGGTGGAGAGGTACCACCTTACAAGTGCACAGCAGCTGGAGCTTCTGAAGAACGAGGCAGATCTCGAGCTCTGGCAGGAGTGCTCGTCACTGGACATCCTCGACTATGAGAAGATAGATGGATTCCAGGGAAAGAGACAGGCCGAGGAGCTGATGAGAGAGCTGCGAGGCTATATGGACAATCTGAGATACTCTCCGACAGACTACTCCTCCTTCGATCCTCCAGGAATAATCAGGGCAAAGACAGAGGAGGAGGTCATCACCGATGACTCTGTCCGGCTGATGGGAAAGTGCCCCTGTCCTGTGGATGGTGAGAGGACGCGCTGCTGCAAGCTTACGACTCTCGATGCGGTTTCACAGTGCGCCTTCGGCTGCTCATACTGCTCCGTGCAGTCCTTCTACTCGAAGAACAGGATAGGCGTCGTTGCCAACCTCTCAGAAAGGCTTGCGAAGCTGGATACTGAAGGCATCTGGCACATTGGTACGGGACAGGCCTCCGATTCACTGCTTCTGGGAGACAGCCATGGAACCCTGACAGCACTTGAGGATTTCGCACTCTCCCACCCCGATATCATCATCGAGCTGAAGAGCAAGAGTCCAAGAAGGGACTTCATGGATATCGTCTTTCCGCGCAACATGGTCTTCACCTGGTCGCTCAATGCAGAGACGATAATAAGAAAGGAGGAGCATCTGACAGCGACCCTGACAGAGAGGCTTGAAAGTGCAAGGAGGATGGCGGACAAGGGGAACCTCGTCGGCTTCCATATCCATCCCATGGTCTACTTCAAGGGCTGGCAGGAGGAGTACAGGAGCGTAGTCGACAGGATTGTCGAAAGCTTCTCTCCGGATGAAATACTTCAGATATCCTTTGGGACACTTACATTCACGAAGGCGGTCCTGCAGCACCTCAGGACACATCGTTGGCCCTCAAGGGTGCTCTGCATGCCGCTTGTGGAGGCAGCAGGCAAGTATTCGTATACTCTTGATATGAAGAGAGAGATGTTCTCGACTGTCTTCTCCTTCTTCCCAGAAAGCTTCAGGAAAAGTGTCTTCTTCTATCTATGCATGGAGGACCCATCGCTCTGGAAGCCCTGCCTTGGAAGGGAGTACTCCTGCGACAGAGAGTTCGAGCTCGACATGAAGAGGCACTACCTTGCTTCAGTTGCCAGGAAGGACCATACCAGCTGACTCCTCTTTCAGATCAGATCCATGCACTCAAGGGCAAGTGCAGTGCCTGCAACTGCAGCTGTCTCTGTCCTGAGTATCCTCTTTCCCATCAGTACAGGAGAGAAGCCTGCCTTTGCGAACACACCCCTCTCCCTCTGGCTCCAGCCCCTCTCAGGGCCTATTGCAAGCACGACGGACCTTCCCTTCAGATCCATGCTGCCAAAGCGCTCCGATCCGACCACATTGTCGAGCAGAAGTCTGACAGGGTCAGCATCCAGATTGGATATCGCCTCTTCGATGCAGGAAGCAAATACGACCTCGCTTACACCGGTGCGCCCTGATTGCATTGCGCCATCGAGCAGGATGTTCCTGTACTCTCCGGAGGTATAGAGGCCTGCAGACCGGTAGCTCTTCTCGCCAAGATCCGAGATTGTAAGTATCATCCTCTCGACACCAAGGGAAACAAGCTCCCTGAGTATCCTTCTCATGCAGATCGGCCTCGCCTGGCCCAGGATCACAGTCAGTGGATGGAGGGATGAATCGTCGCACTCTGGCAGGAATTCGAAGTCGATTCCATCCTCCATCGATGTGATTACAGCACTTCCCCTTCTGCCGTTGATCTCTCCTGCGACGAAGGATGAGGAGACAGTAGCGTGGAGGACCTTCTCAAGGTGGATGGCCCTCTCGTCATCGCTATCGAAGTGCACTGTGCCCTTTTCAAAGAGAATTATGTTCACTTAGGCCCTTCCCGAAAGCAGGATGTTGTTCGTGAAGCCGATCATGTTCTCCCTGCTCTCAAGCATTTCACGGCTCATCCTCCAGGACCAGTTGGAGCTTCCACAGGTCGATGGGACATTCATCCTTGCAGAGCCATCGAGGCCGAGTACATCCTGCATCGGGCAGATGGCCCATCTGGAGCGGCACATCAGGGCAGCCCTGACCATCTTGTAGCAGACAGCAGAGTCATCGCACTCGAGATATCTCCTGACCACATCCCTGGTTCCATCGTCAAGCGAGTCGAACCAGCCCCTGTTCGTGTTGTTGTCGTGGGTGCCTGTGTAGACGACGCTGTTCTCATCTATGTTGTGCGGAAGGTAGTAGTTCGAGGTATCGAGAGTTCCACCCCAGGCTGAGAATGCGAACTGGAGTATCTTCATTCCAGGCAGGTCATTGGAGTCTCTCAGCATCTCCACATCCGGTGTGATCACACCAAGGTCCTCTGCGATGAGCGGAAGCTCCTTTCCAAGCTCGTTTCTGAAGGCATCGATGAGCTTCTGGCCTGGGCCTGGTACCCACCTTCCTCTCATTGCAGTCCTGTGCCTTGCAGGGACCTCCCAGCAGGCTGAAAAGCCCCTGAAGTGGTCCACTCTCACGATATCCACGAGCTTCAGTGTCTCTTTCAGTCGCGAGACCCACCAGCTGAAGCCCGTTCTCTCATGTTCTGCCCAGTCGTAGACGGGGTTGCCCCAGAGCTGGCCAGTTGCGCTGAAGGCATCTGGTGGGACTCCCGAAGAGACCTTCTGGTTGCACCTCTCATCCATCTTGAAGAGCTTGGTATTTACCCAGGCATCGACGCTGTCGGAGGCGACGAAGATAGGTATGTCCCCTATTATCCTTATGCCGTTCTCATTGGCATACTTCTTGAGCTTTGACCACTGGGTGTGGAAGAAGTACTGATAGACGATCCAGAGCTCGATCTCCCTTCTGTATTTCTTTCTTGCTTCATCGAGCGCCTTCTCCTCTCGGAACTTGAGCGCCTTTGGCCACTTTCTGAACCAGCGGGAGTCCCCATGAACAGAGCAGAGAACCTGGAAAAGCGCATAATCCTCGACCCACCAGTCATTCTTTCTTCTGAAGGTGCTGTAGCCCCTGCTGGGCTTTTCGAGGAATCTTGCAGCTGCCTTCTCGAAAAGTGGAAACTTCAGCTTCCTTGCAAGAACATAGTCGACACGCTCGCACTCGGCACCCTTTCCGGCTATATCCTCCAGATCGAGAAGACCATCCCTGTAAAGAGAGACTACATCGATCAGTATCTCGTTTCCGGCAAAGGTGGACCTTGCCGCATATGGGCTGTCTCCGGCACCTGCTGGGCCAAGTGGCAGGATCTGCCACAGATGGACCTTCGCATCCCTCAGCTTGTCAACAAATGCGAAGGCACTATCTCCAAGGTCGCCCACAGCCCAGGAGGATGGGAGGCTTGTCGGATGAAGCAGCACTCCCGCTTCTCTTCTATACTTGTTCATAAGGGAGAGTATATTGAAAAGCCATGAGCCTTTTCAATTGCAATCCGTCGCAGAACAGAATGGGGGTCCAGAATAACTCCGATGTTAATATAAGTATTTATATTG
>LVBC01000158.1 GCA_001604265.1 Spirochaetales bacterium Spiro_01 | reverse complement strand
TTGAGAAGCTCGAATCTCTTTACCAATATAAAAATAGAGGTGGTCGATGGAATCATAGATATCCATCTCGAGGAGAAGCTCTCATTCATCCCACTGCCATTCGTATCCTTCTCATCCTCATCGCTCTACGGTGGGCTGATGCTTCTGAACATGAACGCATTCGGCAAGGGTGGAACACTCGTGGCAGGAGGCTTCTTTTCGGAAAGCAGCGCCTCTGTGATGAGCATGTATGCAATTCCGGGAAAGAGCCTGAAAAAGCCGGGCTACTCGCTTGCAAGCTCCTTCTCCATTGCAGAAAGCCGCTTCGAGAGTCTCGATGAGTTGGAGTACTACTCTATCGATAACACAAGGTTCTCGCTCTCGCTCTCGCTGAACTTTCCACTGAAGAAGGGATTCTATACTTCGATCGGCTCCGGCTACAGGCAGTTCTTTTCCGATGACAGGGACCTTGGAATGGGAGATATCCAGCTCGAAATCGGATACCAGAAGCCCTCCTTCGATGGCTATTTCCTCTCCTCCAACTCGATAAAGGCCTCATCTTCGCTTGGGCTTGATACCGAGGGAGAGTTCTCGTGCAGCTTCGCCCTATCGATGAGCCTCATGCACTCCATCGTCCCAGGAGTGAGGGTCATGGGCACACTCTCGGCAGAGTATACGGACAACAGGGACCTTCTGCTTGCTCCTGCAGCGCTTCGCTCCTCGATTCTTCCAAGTGGCGTTGTGACGGACAGATTCATCGAATCAGGAGCAACAATCGAGAAGGCACTCAGGAAGGACAGAACAAAGACGATAAGCAGCTATGTGCTCTATGATGCAGTATACCTCAGGGACAACTATGATGACAGGCTTCACTTCCAGCAGGGTATCGGACTTGGCATGAGACTCTACCTTGAGAAGGTCGCCTTCCCTGCACTCGCGCTTGGCCTTGTCTACAACATCACAGAAGACAGGATGGAGGTCTCCGGATCTCTGGGAATCAGCTACTGATTCCTCTTTACTATCACATACTTTTCCAGGTCTGTTCTGCTGAAGTAGATTACCATCAGAGTAGAACAGACTACCCAGCCTGCCGGGTAGCCCAGAGCTACAGGCAGAAGCACATCAGGAAGCACTCTGGTAATAATGAAGAGGTAGCTCTGACGGAAGATTATGAAGCCGAATATCATTATCATGACAGGAATCCTGGTATTTCCAGCCCCTGCCAGCGCGCTTGAAAGGATGTTCTGGATCGGGATTATCAGGAAGAACGGGAGTATGTGCCTGAGATAGTACATTCCATAGAAGATGACATCCGGGTCGCGGTTGAAGAGCGATATGATTCCTCTGCAGTAGATCCAGGTAGGAGTTCCAAGAACTATTTCGACAGCAAAGCAGAGGATCAGGGCGGCCCTTATGCCCCGCTTTGCCCTATCCACCTTTCCAGCTCCGAGATTCTGTCCCACGAAGGTCGTAGTGGAAAGCGAGATGCTCTGCATCGGCAGAATGCACAGCTTGTCTATCTTCTGATAGCAGGACCAGCCAGCCATCGAAGCGGAACCGAAGTAGTTGATGTAGCTCTGGATGAAGATGTTGGAGAAGGCCGTTATCATCATCTGCAGTGCACTTGGAAGACCGATACGGAAGATATGTGAGAGTATCTCCATATCCATTCCTATCCTCTTCCACTGGATCCTGTACATCTCCTTCTCGAGTGTCAGCACGACGAGTACAAGGAGCGCAGAGACTCCCTGCGAAATTATCGTCGCATAGGCAACGCCCTTCACTCCAAGAGAGAAGACTGCAACGAAGACGATATCGAGGAATATGTTCATCAGTGCAGAGAGGATCAGAAAGTACAGAGGTCTTCTCGAGTCCCCTATGGCCCTGAGTATTCCAGAACCCATATTGTAGAAAAGAAGTCCTGCAAGTCCATAGAAGTATATGGACAGATAATCATAGGCCTCATTCCAGACATCGTCCGGGGTTCCAAGGAAACGCAGAAAAAGCGGTAGCAGGAAGTACGATGCGATACTGAGCAGGATGCTGAGAATTGCTGTAAGACAGATTGTAGTACCGACTGCCCTGCTGACCTGCCCTTCATCCTTCGCTCCATAGAACTGGCTGATCACAACACCGGCACCGGTACTCAGTCCCATGAAGAATCCGATGAATGTGTTGATTATGGGATCGACGGAACCGACAGCTGCAAGCGCTTCCTTTCCTACGAAGTTGCCGACTATTATGGAGTCTGCTGTATTGTAGAGCTGCTGGAAGAGGTTTCCGAGCATGAGAGGAAGAGCAAAGAGCACAATGCTCTTCCACTCTACTCCTTCTGTCATCTGCCTTCTCTTCGACTCATGCAACAACATATTACTGACAATCTATTCCTTTTGCAGATTTTCATCAAACAAAAACAGCTGTGAGCAAAAGATTACGACTATTTTTCTCTGAACGTAGAAAAACT
>LVBC01000157.1 GCA_001604265.1 Spirochaetales bacterium Spiro_01 | reverse complement strand
AGAATTCCAATGCCTTTACGAGTGCATGCATCAGTCTGTACTCTGAGGGCCAGCCATTCATGACGACTCCGAGCCACTCGGCCGCGGAGACGACCATTATCATCTCGAAGACGGCCAGGAAGCCATTCCGGTCCCTGCTGTCAAGCAGCTGCGACTTGAAGATGTGCACGGACATGACGATCATCGACAGGATTGCAATTATTATTATGGCAGTGTAAAAATCCAGCATCACTTCCTCATAAGGTCTCTGATGGTCCTGCTCTCGAAGTAATCCTCTATAAGACCATTGAGTTCGTTCCACATAGGCAGGGAGCGGCAATCGCTCTTCCTGTCGCACTCCTTCGCGCAATCCTCCAGACAGAGGACCGGAGCAACAGTTCCCTCGGTGACGTCAAGCACCTCGAGTGCCGTTATCTCCTCAGGCCTTCTGGCAAGTCGGTATCCTCCGCTCTTTCCCCTGAAACCGACTATCAGTCCCGCTCCAACGAGCAGGCTTGCGATGCTCTCCATGTACTTCAGGGAGATATTCTGGCGCCTGGAGATATCCTTCAGTGAGACGAGTCCCTCCCCGGAGTTCTCTGCCATGTCAACAAGTATTCTTATTGCATATCTTCCCTTGGTCGAAATGAGCATATCCTATCCTTAGAGTATGAATTATACTAGCGATTCCTTTTATAGACAATCACAGAAAGTAGGGCCTCTCCCTGAGGCGAGCATTCGCAAAGAGCCTGTCCACTGCCCTGTTGTAATCGGCACTCTTCCTGGCCTTTTTGACATCCTTGACAAGGCGTTCTCCATCCTCGAAGAGACGGCACCAGTACCACCAGAACTCCTTCATCCTGTCAAGGTAGATATCACCACCCTTCATGACCTCTCTCATGGTATCCTGCATATCGCTGTGGAAATGGACGAACTCATCCAATCTTAGTCTCTCTCCACCTTCGGCCTCTCTTGCCAGTGCCGGATTGCATATGAGGCCCCTGCCAAGCATTATATGCTCGACTTTTGGATATCTATCTCTGAATGATGCTATCGAATCAGGTGTGAACAGGTCTCCATTGTAGGCCACGGGGCAGGCACTGCAGCTGTATGCGATATCGAAGGCCTTCATATCCACACTTCCCTTGTAGAAGTCCGATCTGAGACGTGGATGCACTATGAGCTCAGAGAGTGGATACCTGTTGAATATCCCCATCAGCTTGGGAAAGATGGAGGCATCGTCGAATCCGATTCTCGTCTTTATCGAGATTGGAAGCTTCACATCCTCGAATAGACCTGAAAGGAAACTGTCGAGCTCCTCAGGGTGTCCCAGGAACCAGGAGGCTCTCTGCTTTCCGACGACTGTCTGCATCGGACAGCCCAGATTCAGATTGACCTCCCTGTAACCCTTCTCTCCTATCTCGGTGACAAAGGCCCTTGCAAGCTCGCTGTTGTTCGTCATCATCTGGGGAATCACAGCAAGTCCTGCATTGTGCTCGATTTCCAGCTCCCTCAGATCGCGCCCCATGACAGCTCCGTAGCGTGGAGTGAGGAAGAAGGTGTAGAAGCGGTCGATACCGCCAAAATGACGTGCAAAGACCTGCCTGTACCACCAGGTCGTTATACCTTCCAATGGAGCATATGAGTAGACCATTCTTACCTCTCAGGCCAATGCTATCATCATTGCAAGGTAGATTGCTATCGATACTGGAATGGAAAGCGAGCTGACCATCGCAGCTGTCTTCGTGTCGCAGCCGAGGCTGTGGACCAGAACGACAGTCAGGGAGGTCGGAGGCGCAAGCAGACAGATTGCAATCGCTCTCTTCATAAGTGGGTCGTAGCTGGTGATGTAGAGATATGCGATGATGAAAGCAGCAACGAGGAAGCGGGTGATGAAAATCTTCACTACTGCCCTGACCTCCGACATGTCGATATCCAGATCCAGCTGGGTGCCGATCATGAACATTGCAAGAAAGCCGTTCGCCTGGGCAATCGGTCCGATTACCGGAACTAACACCTCGGGAATCTCTATATGCAGCAGCGAAAGGGCCGCACATGCAAGATACACATCCAGTGGGACATTCCTGAAAAGCTTTCTGAAGAAGGAGGCAAGGCCGAACCTTTCGCCCCTTGCTGCAATGGACCGAGCTGCAGCAGGTCCGACACCGAGGCTCATCACGCAGTTCGAGACATCCAGCATCGCAAGATAGCCGACAGCTGCAATCGGAAAGAAGCTCTGGCAGAATGGAAGTGCAAAGCTTCCGACATTCAGGCTGTTGCAGCAGAGCATTGCACTCGCCCTCTCCTCGGGACACGACCTTCTGAAGGTGACGAAGCAGGAGACCAGCAGGGCAAGACTGTTGTATATGAAACCGATCAGGAATGCGATGAACAGGGAAAACGAGAGGCTGACCGAGATGAAGCTCATTATCACAGTGCAGGGAAGCGTTATGTTTATTACAATCCTTCCGAGGCGCTTTCCATCCTCTCTGGAGATGAGACCCAGTCTGACGCTGAAGAACCCGGTCAGGATGATTGCAATGAACCCCAAGGACTTCAGCAGTACTGTACCCATATCAATCTCCTCAACAGGCCAATACTACACTCTTTGAATCAAAGAAAAAAGCACAGAAGACTCTGTTCTGTGCAGTAGATGAAGCCGATGACCAGCAGCAGGCAGATGCTGCCTTCGTATCAGATTACCCCAAGGCTCCTGAGAAGGAAGATCCAGAATGTCAGAGTGAAGGCACTGAAAAGCGTTGTGAGCATTACTGTCGAGGAGGAGACAGTTCCTTCGTGCCCCATGCTCTTTGCCATTACGTAGGCAGATACTGTTGTAGCAGAACCGAGCATTACGAGGATTGCGACCATCTCGGCCCTTCTGAATCCGGCCAGATATGCAAGCGGCACGAAGATGGCCACAAGGAAGACAAGCTTGAAAAGGGATGCAACTATTGCAGGAGCTATCTTTCCATTAATCTTCCTGAAGTCGAAGCTTGCACCCATCGCCATTATGCCAAGAGGTGTTGCCGTAGCAGCGATATTCGAGATCGTCTTGTACGGAATGCCCTTCAGTGGAATTCCCAGCGCCGACCATACAAGACCACAGGCGATGCCCACGAGGATCGGATTCCTGACGATTCCAATCACTGTCCTCTTCAAGTTCTCCCTGGAAAACCCTGTGCTGTTCGGCCCGAAGAAGGAGAGGACTGTCATTGCGACAACATTGTAAAGCGGAACGCTTCCTATGATCATAAGCGGGCCCATTCCACTATCGCCATACATGTTCTGGATGAATGCGACTCCGAGAATTGCCGCACTGCTTCTGTATGAGGCCTGTATGAACTCTCCCTGGATCGACCTGTCGTGGAAGAGGAACGAGACTATGGTCACGATCACTATGGATAGCAGCGTCGCGACAAAGCAGAATGCCACGAATGGAAAGTCCCAGGCAGCCTTGAAATCGACTGTTGCAAGATTCCTGAAAAGAACGAAGGGAAGCGGAATCGTGAAAACGAACTTGTTCATCTTCGTTGCAAGGATCTCATCGATTATGCCCACCTTTCTGAAAAAGAGACCGAGCAGCATCATGAGGAAGATCGGCATTGTAGAATTCAGACTGAATAAAAGATTTTCCATGTACGGAATGATACATCTTCATTCGTCTCTTGTTAACGCCCTGCTTGCACATCGCGACGACTTATGTCGAGCTGTTGAAATTGAATGCGCACATCGTTTTCCTCTATACTTCATTCAGAGGCATACAGGATGACCAGAATCAGGAATGCGGCGCTTGAGGATGCTGAGCGCATACTCGAAATCTACTCCTACTACATCGAGAAGACTGCAATAACCTTCGAATGCTCCGTCCCCTCGACAGCTGCGTTCAGGGACAGGATGAGAGAGAAGATGCAGAGATATCCATACCTCGTCATCGAGAAGAATGAAAGGATTGCAGGCTATGCCTACGCAGGGCCCTTCTATCCCAGAGCAGCCTACGACTGGTCCTGCGAGCTGTCGGTATATCTTGACAGGGAGATGACAGGACATGGACTTGGACGAGAACTCTACACTCATATGGAAGAGAAGCTCAAAGCGATGGGAATACTGAATCTCTACGCCTGCATCGCCGTACCTGACGTGGACGATGAGTATCTCACGCATGGCTCCGTTCTCTTCCATGAGCACCTTGGCTTTACCAGGGCCGGCTTCTTTGGAAAGTGCGGCTACAAGTTCGGTCGATGGTACAATATGGTATGGATGGAGAAGATTATCGGGGAACATGGCAGCAACCAGCTACCGATTTCACCATATGCATATAACTGAGAAGGAGATGACAATGAACAATTCTTTCAGCAGTGTCACTGACACTTATGAACTTTCGAACGGCATCCAGATTCCATGTGTCGGCTTCGGGACCTGGCAGACTCCTGATGGAGAGGTTGCCTACTCCTCTGTAAAGGCAGCACTGGAGTGCGGCTATCGCCATATCGATACTGCAACTGCATATGGAAACGAGGAGAGTGTCGGACGGGCCATAAACGACTTTCTGAAGGAGTCGGGCCTCGACCGAAAGGAACTCTTCATAACGACGAAGCTCTGGAACAGGCATCACAGCTATGAGCTTGCAAAGGCCGGAATCGAGGAGTCGCTCAGAAAGCTCGGCCTCGATTACATCGACCTATATCTGGTCCACTGGCCGAACCCTGCCATGTTCCGTGACCACTGGCAGCAGGCCAATGCCGACAGCTGGAGGGCCATGGAGGAGAAGGTCGAGGAAGGAAAGATAAGAGCTCTCGGTATCAGCAATTTCAGGAAGCATCATATTGAGGAGCTGCTCAGAACAGCCAGGATAAGACCTGTCGTCAACCAGATAAAGCTCTGCCCAGGGATCTGCCAGGATGAGCTTGTAGAGTACTCGAGGAAGAATGGAATGCTCATAGAGGCCTACTCTCCGATGGGTACAGGTGGAGTGCTGAAGGATGAATTCATGAATTCGCTTGCCAGAAAGTATGGCCACACTGTCGCACAGATATGTATCCACTACTCGCTACAGCGCGGCTATCTCCCACTTCCGAAGTCCGTGACACCTTCAAGGATCAGGGAGAACATGGACTCCTTCGGCTTCACTATCGAGGAAGAGGACATGAAGAAGATCGACACACTCTCGCACGAGGGCCTTGATATCGTCCCACTGAGAGACCCTGATGTAGTGACATTCTGAAATGATGGAGCGTCGGTCCAGACTGTCCGACGCTCTTTTTCTCTGCCTATCTTCTTTCGAGCATGTATGAGATCATCCTGTCCCTCTCTCCTCTGCTGTCGCATCTGAGCAGGAATACATGATCGCCGATCTCTCTTGCATGTATCGCTGGAATATCCCTTTCCATGACGATATGCTCTCCGAGAGCTGCCCTTATCTCCTCATTGCTGTGAGCATGGTCTATCGAGTTCTTCCTGCCGACATGGGTAACGAAGTGGTTGAACCTGCAGTTCATGTAGCTTCTGTCGTGGATCACAGAGTCGGCCCAGATAGTGTAGACATCGGCATCCAGAGCATAGTTCATCTCATCTGGTATGTATCCACCAGGGGCCCTCATGTTGACCTCCAGTGCCACTATGCTTCCCTTCTCTCCAAGCCCCTCCTTGTCCTTGTCCAGGCGGAAGAACTCGAAGTGGAAGAAGCGGTTCTTTACTACGAACTCCTTCAGTATCCTCTCGCCTGCACTCCTCAGGTCAGAGGGTGGATCCACACAGAAGGAGAGCACATCGGAATCGGAATCGACGACCTCGAGCGGGGCAACAGGCTGCAGCTGGCTCAGAGCAACAAGCACATCGCTGTGGCTGTTCGTGATACCATCGAAGGTCTCGATATGGCCGGGGATGAACTCCTCCTCGATGTACTGTATATCTGCCCTGTTCTTCCAGAATATCCCAAGCTCGGAAACATTCGATATCTTGTGCGTATCGCTTGCACCGACCCCTTTGTCCGGCTTGATTATCACAGGATAGCCGACTTTCAGTGCAAAATCCGCAGCCTCCTCCAGTGAGTGCGGGAGTATGAAGCGCGCACAGGGAACACCAGCAGAGAGGAAGGCCTCCTTCATCCTGGACTTGTGATTCATCCTGAGAAGCTCCTCCGAGGAGGGACCGCTCTTTATGTTGAAGTCTGTCCTTATGCGTGCATCGAGCGAGAGCCAGTACTCATTCTGGCTTTCGATGAAGTCTATCCTGCCATATCGTGCGATGTAGGAGGCAACTGCCCTGTAGACACTCTCATATTCCTCAAGGGATTGAACGAAGATATAGTCGGAAAGGCCATCCATGAAGGATGGATCGTCGCTGTATGGCACATCGCCGATTCCCAGGACATTGACACCCCTCTCCTTGAGTCGCACTGTGAACTCCTTGAAGTGGGCCGGATAGTGAGGAGATATGAAGATGAAATTCATTGCAGGCTTCCTATCAGAAAAACGGATCAGATTCTCCCGACTACCTGCTTCCATCTTCTAGAGAAGAGCAGGTAGCCTATGTTGCAGACCATACCGAAGACGAAGCTTATCGAGATGGCAAGCATGACGAAGGTTCCATCGAAGAAGGTCGAGATCAGCCAGGCGACAGGGATTCTCACGCACCACAGCATCGCCAGGTTTATCATCAGCGTATATCGTATCTTCCCTGTCCCATTTATCAGGTTGTTTATGCAGCTGAAGACAGAGAAGCACCACTGTGCAGAAATGTGCACAACTATGAACCTCTCTGCGTAGAAGAGAACGATATCGTCACGAGTGAAGAGTCGAAGGACAGGTGCATGGACCGAATAGATCAGGAGACCGAGTGCTATCGTAAAGAGTCCGGAAGAGAATGGAATCTTCACGCACCCCTCCCTCAGTCTCTCTCTGTTGCCGGCGCCATAGTTCTGCCCGGAGAAGGTCGATGCCGACTGGGAGATCGCATTGAAGGCGACGTTGCTCAGACTTGTGATCCTGTTTGCAACAGCCTGGGCCGCCATGAAGGCAGAGCCCTGTACGTTGATGAAGGACTGCATTGCCAGATGTCCGAAGGAGAACAGCGAGCTGTTTATTCCGAGCGGAATTCCGATGTGCAGTATTCTCTTCATCTCGCCTGCATCGAATCGCCTTGGCAGATACGAGTAATCCAGCTCCGGAAATCTTCTTCTTATGTATGCGATGCTTATGAACCACGAGAGATAGAGTGCAAGGCTTGTCGCGATTGCAACACCACGGGCATCGAGTCCCAAGACCGCAACAAAGAAGAGGTCCATGATTATATTCGCACTGCATGAGATCATCAGGAAGATGAGAGAGGCCCTGCTGTCCCCAAGGCCGCGGAGAATGCCTGCATTCATGTTGTAGCCGATGCTTCCAAGGGAACCCAGGAAGACGATCCTCGTGTAGATACGGGCCGCTGCGAAGGCATCCTCCGGAACTCCCATGAATGTCAGGATTGCAGGAGTCAGCAGATATCCAAGCAGAGAGACTCCGATGCCGCAGACAAATGTGAAGGTCTCGGCAGTACCTACCGACAGCTTC
>LVBC01000156.1 GCA_001604265.1 Spirochaetales bacterium Spiro_01 | reverse complement strand
ATCACTGCAAGTGCAATAATAAGTGCCTTCTTCATTTTTTTCTCCTTTTAAGTTTCCTTAAAAAATTTCCTATAGAAGTCTCCACTCGTCGTAGGCCCTTCTAAGGTTCTCCTTGAGGCCATCGAGCGTGTAGTATGTGCTGTTCTTCTCATCGATCTTCCTGATCGCATCTGCGGTATGGTCCTCGACTCCGAGCTCCTGCGCAAGCAGAACGGCCTTCGTATGGGCACGAGAGGTCTTCAGAGTGCAGATAGGAGAGGTCTTCTCCTTGATCGCTCTTATTGCGGCATGGAGCTTCTCGAGATCCGAGGTCTTTCCATAGCCTGTATAGTCGATGACGCTTCCGTCATAGAGCTTGCCGACGAAGTCGTTGGAGGTCTCTATCACTATTCCATTCTCGAACTCATATTCGCTGTATGGACCATAGTGGTTCTCGTCCACAGCGTGCGTGACATAGTAGTAGAGCTCCGTGCCTCCATCGGTCATGAACCTGAGTGCAGCTGTATCGTAGTTCTCGATACCGGGACGTACGCGGATCAGCTTTCCTTCTGCCTTGACTACATCTGCAGTAGTGTCCATCTCGGAGCCCAGGACGAAGACAAGGTTCTGAAGCTGGTGTGCACAGGCATTCGAGAAGGGTGAATCGAGGACCTTCTCTCCATGGCAGTACAGGGCAGCGGCCCAGTTGTTCCTGGAGTAGTAGATGTCGTTCCTCTTCATCATCCTTATCGTCTTGGCCCTGAGACACTTGCCATAGCGGCCTGCAAGCACATCCTTCTTGAGTGCCAATACCTGGGAGGCGAAGCAGAGCTGGTAGCCGACCTCGACGAACCTTCCTACCTCCTCTGCCTTTCTCATCATCTCGTCGATCTGCTCCTCATTGAAGCAGACCGGCTTCTCTGTGAGAACGTTGGAGCCGTGCTCGAGTGCGAGCATTATGTAGGGATAGTGGGTGTGGATCGGAGAGGAGACGATGGTAAGATCGGCCTCATTGTCCCTGAAGAACTCCTCGGGAGAGCTGTACAGTGGATACTGCTTCTTCCTGGCCTCCTCATAAAGTGCACTCTTTTCAGCAAAGGGGTCTGCGATTGCGACAAGCTCGGCATCGGGAATATCCTTAGTAAGAATCTCCCTGAGGTACTTTTCTCCGTAGCCACCCATTCCGCACAGCAGTATTCTTATCTTGTTCATGAGAGATCCTCGAATGCTTCCTTCAGAATCCTTCCGGCCTCGACGTTCAGAGCCTTGGTAGGACAGACCTGGAAGCAGTAGCCACAGCCGATGCAGGCATCTGTCTTGTGGGCCTTCTTTCCCTCAAGGGCGATGCCCTTGTACCAGCAGACATCCTCGCAGCGGCCACAGCCGATGCACTTGTCCTGGATTACGTCGGTAGTCCTGTATGCATCGCCAAGCCTGTTCTGTCTCTTCTTTGCAAAGTCGCCGCTCATATTGAAGAGCTGCAGAGCTGCGCCCTTGAGACTCTTCATGTCAGGATAGCCGTTCTTGTCCATCCACTCGGAGCACTGCCTGATTATCCTCTCGCACTGCATGATGCCACCGGAGCAGGCGATTGCACCAAGCTGTACCATCTCGGCACCTGCCATGATGTATCTGAGTGCCTGGTCATAGGAGAAGACACCGCCACCTGCATAGATCGGGATGTCGATTCCTCTTGTGCGCGCATCTGCAATCTCGAAGCAGACCAGTGGGTTTGCCTGTGTGCCACCGTAACCGGCACCTGGACGAGGCTGTGTGGTCTTCCAGTCGAGGTCGAAGTAGAAGGCCTTCCAGCGGGCTGTCGGACCAACGGCATCTGCACCTGCTGCTACAGCCTCCCTGATGGAGGTAAGACAGTCGCAGTCCTCGATCGCAAGCTTGACCATGACAGGAGTATTCGGCACCTCCTTCTTGATCATCTCGGTGCAGATCCTTATCAGCTGATAGTAGTTGAACTGTCTGTCGGAGGCAGTTGCAACACCTGGAGTGTTGAAGTGAAGCTCGATTGCATCTGCGCCTGCAGAAACGACCTCGCGGGCCTCTCTCTTCCATCTATCCTTCCAGTCTGGATACTTCTCGATATCGTGATAGTGACCGACAGAGGCCCAGAGCTTTGTCTCCGGATACATGTCCCGTCTTGCTCTTCTTACCTCTTCACAGTACTCATCGAGACTGGAAAGAGTATCCGGACACTGGCGTCCGACTGCATGCGAGTGGAAGGCAGGCTGTCCCTTTAGGGCGGCTTCTGCAGAGGGATAGAAGAATCCACCACCTCCCATTCCATGGCCGAAGTTGCGCATCGTGATTGCTCCCGGATGGCACTTCGAGCTCTTTACTACGTTATCGGCTCCGCGTGTTGCTGGGCTCGAAGCGATAACGAATGGATTGATCATGTCAAAGCATTCCACATGAAGATCGGCCATAAATTCTTTCTCCCTAATCTATCCAGCTGATAAGCTCAGCTGCGTCTTCTCTGAACTGCTCTACGCTGTCGTTCATGATGTTCTCTATGAGCGCGTAGTGCTTTCTGTTATCCATAAGAGGCAGGTATCTGGTCTTCCAGATCTCCCTTCCTTCCCTGAGAGGTCTTCTTCCGCTCTCGTCCCACCAGTAGACGTGGAGGTTCTCGAGATATGGCATTATCGCCTTGAGCCCCTCGGCCCTCTCATCTATCGAGAGAGCCTTCGTCTGCTGCCAGAATGTCCTGAGGTATGGACTGTCTATGTCCTTTATCAGCCTGAGGCCAGAAGCATTCTCATCAGTAAGAGTGTTCTTGTGCCACTCAAGTCCCAGAGGAATTCCAGCCTCCCTTGCAAATCCGACAGCCCTCCTGAGCTCCTCAGTGAGAGCAGACCTTTCCTGCTCGGAAAGCTCTCCAGAGGGCTGCGAACCTGCCCAGACTCTTACGATCGGGGCCTCCATTGCCAGGGCATTATCAAGTGATGGTCTTATATCCATCCCCTTTCCAAGTCGGTAGTAGGAGCTGTATGCAGCCACCTCGAGTCCAAGCTCTCTGGTCCTTCTTGCAACCTCTCTGGCCTCCCCTGTATTTCCACATTCGATGTGATAGTTCTCGCTCCATTCGATCGCCTTGAGGCCACAGGAGCTGGTTATCTTGAGTATCTCCTCGGAGGAGAAGCTCTTGAATGTGAAGCTGACTATTCCGGGAACAAGCATCTATCAACCCTTTACAGCACCGACCATGACGCCCTTTACGAAGTACTTCTGGAGGAATGGATAGATGCAGAGGATAGGAACTGTTGCAACGACGATGGTCGCATACTTTACTGCATCGGAATCCAGTGCCAGGGAGTCTCTGGAGCCGGAGGTCATTACGGAGGCCTCATCCTGTATGAGGATCTCTCTTAGGACGAGCTGCAGTGGCCACATTGCCTTCTTGCGCAGATAGATCATTGCAGGGAACCAGGAGTTCCAGTGGGATACTGCGTAGTAGAGTGTGATTACTGCGATTGTGGACTTGGTAAGTGGGACCATTATCTTAGAAAGGATAGTCACATGGCCGGCACCATCCATCATTGCAGACTCTGGAAGCGAATCCGGGACACCTGCCATTGCAGTCCTCATGACGATGAGGTTGAAGGTGTTGATCGCACCTGGGATTATAAGCGAGGCCCTGTGTCCAGTGAGACCGAGCTTGTGGACTATGAGGTAGGTAGGGATCGTACCACCCTGGAAGTACATCGTGAAGACGATCATCAGAGTGAAGAACTTGACAAGCCTTGGTCCCTTTCTCGAGAGCACGTATGCTGCGATCAGGGTGAGGACAAGGTTGAGGAGGGTTCCCACTACGACAACGAAGATGGTATTCACATAGCCAGTGAAGATCCTCGGGTTCTTCATTACCAGCTCATAGGATAGCAGAGTCGGCTTTATCGGATAGAGGAAGAGACCCTTGTGCCTCATTACCTCGCCCGGATCGGAGAAGGATGCGAAGACGATGTTCATTACCGGTACGACGACAGCCAGTGCAACGAAGAAGACGAAGACTACATCGAATGCATGGAAGAGCTGCTCGCCGGTCGTATATTTTACCTTTAGTGATTTTGCCATTTTCCTTTCCCCCTATTACCAGAGACTCGATCCCGTGAGCCTGTCGGATATCTTGTTGGTGATCCAGACAAGCGAGAAGGATACGATCGAGTTGAACATACCTACAGCGGCCGCATAGGAGTAGTTCATCTCGAGAAGACCCTGACGGTACACGTATGTGGAGATTACATCGGCAACCTCATAGGTCAACGGGTTGTACATGAGTATGATCTTCTCATAGCCTACGTTGAACATCTTTCCGACCTGGAGTATCAACATGATGATGATGGTAGGAATGAGACAAGGGAGAGTGATGGACCAGAGCTGGCGCAGCTTTCCAGCACCATCGATCCTTGCGGCCTCATACAGCTCTGCATCTATTGACAGCAAGGCCGAGAGGTAGATGATCGAGTTCCATCCGACGTTCTGCCATATATTGGATATGATATACAGAGGAAGGAAGTACCTCTTCTCATTGAGCATCGTCACAGGCGTGAAGCCGAAGTGGGCCAGGAACTGTGTGACTGCACCCTCCTTCTGAGTCAGGTCCATGAGGATGGAGATGATGACGACGATCGAGATGAAGTGCGGGATGTATGTGATCGTCTGGATGATCCTGGAGTAGCCTCTGGTCCTCAGCTCGCTTATGAGCAGAGCCAGGATGATCGGACAGGGGAACGTGAAAATGATGTTCGTTACCGATATCCTGATCGTATTGGTGAGTACTCTCTGGAAGTAGTAGTCTGCAAAGAATGCCTTGAAGTGCTTCAGGCCTACCCACTGCGAGTGGAAGAAGCCGGTTCTTGGCTTGTAGTTCTCGAACGATATGATCAGACCGACCATCGGACCATACTGGAATATGATGTAATAGATCAACACAGGGATGAAAAGGAAGTACAGAGTCCTGTATTTGCTCCAGTCCTTCTTCATCTTCGTTTTCAATGGGAGATCAAGGTATGGATCGACAGCCAGATCGTGCTTGGTCTTTTCGTGATTCTTCATCACTCCCTCCTTTAATAACTGTAAAAATCATCACTCCCATCAAAACCGATGTAAATTGTCAGAAACGATTGCAATATGACAAATTTTA
>LVBC01000155.1 GCA_001604265.1 Spirochaetales bacterium Spiro_01 | reverse complement strand
TCCGATCTCCTGCAAGTCCGATGCGGTCAATGGGTAAGGTAGTACAAGTATGAGGGGAAAACTCCGAACCCAATACAATAATAGCACCATTCAGGTTTTATTCAAAGCAGAAAATCGATTAATTTTCAGCTGGGATAGTGCAACCCTTTCCGGTGCATCCAACCTGCGTCTTTCATATTCACAATCCAGCTGGAACTTGACCATTCTCTCGAAGACGCTCATCAGATTCTCCACACCCGTTGTATCTGCAACTCCTATCTCGCCAAGCTCCTTGATGAGGTAGTAGCAGGATTCGATAGTCGAGATCGCATCAGGTGACGGTTCCCTCTTGAATACAAAATGTGTCCTGTAGCCCCTGTTGAAGCTCAGGCGGGGAAGCGCCTGGAGGTTCTTGGAGAACTTCAGCATCTTCTTCGCTTCTGCCCAGGTGCCATCCAGGATGATCACGAGAAGCCTTCTGCTTCCAAGACTCTCCCTGAAGGCCGGATCCGATGTGGTCCTTGCACTCTCTCCCGGATAGAGAAGGACAGGGTAGTAGCTCTCATCAGAAAGAAGCTGAGCAAGTCTCTCGTTCTCTGTGAAGTCCACACCCTGTATGAGCTCGCTCTCCCCCAGAGAGAGGTGGGCGATCCTTCCGGTCCCGGTTCTCATCAGTCTCGCTTCATGGGGATGGATGAGTATCACGAATTTCACACCAGTATCCAGTTCTCTGATATATGGGCAGAGACAGGCCTCTCTTGCCTTGAAGCATCGGTAGCAGGTTCCACTCACTTGTCTCTCTCCTTCGAAGAAACGAGAGACTTCATGCTTTCTGGCATGGAGGATTCTTCATAGAGTTTATCGAACAGCACCTCATTGCCAGGCCTGTGACAGAACAGCCTGAATGGAAAGTGCTGCGTGAAACTTCTCATCTCTATGTCCATCTATCTCTCCAGAATCTACACTATCGGTTATATTGTAGAACTTGTCTCCCAGTTATGAACAGAAAGGCCAGACACTACCTACAATGCCTGGCCAAAGGAGGTGCAAACCAAATCGGGTTCACAGGAATTACAGTTAAAGTATCATGCCTAAATTTCAATACGTCAAGAAATTAAAAAATTATTTTTCTTCCTTCTCCAAGTTCTCTTTTGCGACGGCCAGCATCAGCTTGATCCTGTTCTCCTGATTGACCCTGGTCGCAGATGGGTCATAGTCTATCGGTACGATATTGGAATCGGGGTAGAGCTCCTTGATAGGTCGGACCATGCCCTTTGCAACTATGTGATTGGGCAGGCAGCCAAAGGGCTGTGTGCATACGATATTCCCATAGCCCTTCTTTATAAGCTCGAGCATCTCTGCTGTCAGAAGCCAGCCTTCGCCCATCTTGCAGCCGGTGTGGATTATGGTCTTTCCCATCTCCTCGAGCTCGTCGATGGATGCAGGTACTGCAAACTCCGGATGTCTCCTGATCGCCTTCTCGATCTTCTTCTCGAACCTCTTCAGAAGCGGCATGATCAACTTCGTTGCGACGAAGTGGTACTCGTGTCTCAGTCTTCCACCGTAGAACTCGTAGTCCCTTATGCCATTTGAAACGCCATAGAGGACGAAGCCGAAGAGTGGGGGCATCATCACCTCGCACCCCTCATCCTCCAGGAATTTCTCGAGGTTGTTGTTTCCAAGCGGCGCATACTTCATGTATATCTCGCCGACGACACCGACCTTGACATGCTTTGTCTTCCTGTCGACCGGAATTGCGGCAAGGTCATCGCTGATCTGGGCAAGATTCCTGTCCAGATAGGACCAGAAGAATCCCTTGTTGGCCCTGTAGCACTCCTTGAGGTGGTCGGACCACTTCTTGACTACAGCATCCGTATCGCCCTTGTTGATCTCGTATGGACGTACCTGATGGGATAGCACCATCAGAAGGTCTCCGTAGATAAGGCCCGAGATTACCTGGAGCAGCAGCTTCGGTGTGATCTTCAGTCCGGGATTCGAGTTCATGCCCTTGAGGTTCAGCGAGATGACCGGAATCTGCGGATAGCCCGCTCTCTCGAGCGCCTTCTTCAGAAGATAGTAGTAGTTGGATGCCCTGCAGCCACCTCCGGTCTGGGAGATTGCAACTGCGCATTTGTTGACATCTATCTTTCCCGACTTGATGAAGTCGATCATCTGGCCGATTACAAGAAGTGCAGGGTAGCACATGTCATTGTGGACATACTTCAGACCCTCCTGGATGACCTGGGGGCCGGAGTTGTTCAGGAGCAGCACCTTGTAGCCATTGAGCTTCACGGCCTCGATCATGAGGTCGAAGTGGATCGGAGACATGTTGGGGATGAGTATCGTATAGTCCTCTCTCATCTCCTTGGTGAATGGAATATCGCTCACTCTCTCTCCTCCAGTGCTGCAAACAGCGATCTCAATCTGATCCTGACTGCGCCTACATTGGTAATCTCATCTATCTTGATCTGAGTATATATCTTGCCAGCAGCTCTCAGTATGCTTCTGACCTCGTCCGTTGTGACCGCATCAAGACCACAGCCGAAGGATACGAACTGTACAAGGTTCATGTTCGGATGCTTCGTCACATACCTCGCCGCATCGTAGAGCCTTGCGTGGTAGGTCCACTGGTTGAGCACATCCACAGAGTGCTTCTCCTCGAGGTAGCTGATGCTGTCCTCGCTGATGATGCAGGCTCCGAGTCCTGTGATCAGGCGGTCGATTCCATGGTTGGTCTCATGGTCTATATGGTACGGCCTTCCAGCAAGTACTATGATCGGACGGCTTCCGGCGTGGCTGATTATCTCATTGCCCTTGTCGATGACGGCCCTGTGGTATCTCTCAAGCTCCTCATAGGCCTTCTCTATGGGCTTTCTGAGCTTTTTTCCTGGAATTCCCAGAGTCATGGAAAGTCTCTTTTCAAGGTATCGTGGGAATTCAAGAGAGAGGAACGGGTCGAGAATCTTTGCACCTCTGAGATCCTGGTTTGCTCTTATGACCTCGCCATAGTAGGCAACTACAGGACAGTTGAAGTGGTTGTTTCCCTTCGCTTCATCCACATTGTAGGAGGAGCAGGGGAGCCATATCGTCTTCACACCCCTGTCAAGCAGTGTCTCGATGTGGCCATGGGCAAGCTTTGCGGGGAAGCAGGCCGTATCGGATGGTATGCTTCCCTGTCCGGAGACGTATACACTCCTGTTCGAGTGTCCCGAGCAGATTACTCTGTAGCCGAGCTCTCTCCAGAAACGATGCCAGAATGGGAGCAGTTCGTACATTCCAAGTACCATTGGAATGCCGATGGTACCATTGATGTCCTCTCCCTCGTCGGCCATTATATCGTCGAAATACTTCTGCTTGAAGGCATAGATGTTCTCGTTGTCACTTACAGTGACCTTCTTTGCAAGAGGGCGTTCACAGCGGTTTCCACTGATGAGCTTTCTGTTGCCATCGAAGGTGTTGATCGTGAGCAGACAGTGGTTCGTGCACAGTCCGCAGTTCGTCGTGGTGACCTTGTGCCTGAGCTCGGATACCTCTTCTGCAGAGAGGATGGAGCTCTTCTCCTGTCCCAGCCTGACAGCCTTGTCCCTGGCATAGAGTGCAGCTCCGAAGGCTCCCATGATGCCTGCGATATCCGGTCGGATTACGTTGACGCCCATCTCCATCTCGAAGGCCCTGAGGACTGCATTGTTCAGGAAGGTTCCTCCCTGGACCACTATGTTCCTTCCAAGGCTTTCGGCACTCGATGCCCTTATGACCTTGTAGAGTGCATTCTTGACAACAGAGATTGCCAGGCCTGCTGAGATGTCCTCTACAGTCGCACCATCCTTCTGTGCCTGCTTTACAGAGGAGTTCATGAAGACTGTGCATCTGGAGCCCAGATCTACAGGATGCTGCGCCTTGACGGCCAGATTTGCGAACTCCGAAACACTCTTTCCGAGTGCATTTGCAAAGGTCTGGAGGAATGAGCCGCAGCCTGAGGAGCAGGCCTCGTTGAGGAAGATATCGTCGATTGCTCCATCGCGGATGCAGAAGCACTTCATGTCCTGTCCGCCGATATCGATTATGAAGTCGACATCGGGAAGGAAGAAGCGGGCGCCCTTGAAGTGCGCCTGTGTCTCCACAAGTCCCCAGTCAAGGCGGAATGCCGATTTCAAAAGGTCCTCTCCGTATCCTGTAGAGGCAGCTCCTGCGATCTTGATATATGGGAACTCCTCATAGAACTCATTGAGGAAGGACCTGACAGCCTGGACAGGGTTGCCATTGTTGGTGCCATATCTGGTAAGCAGGACATCGCCATCCTCGTTTATGAGACAGACCTTGATCGTAGTGGAGCCGGCATCGACGCCGAAGTAGGCCTTGCCATGGTAGGCTGCCGGATCTGCGGCCTTTACCTTTGCCCTGGAGTGTCTGTCCAGGAAGGTCCTGTACTCCTCGTCATTGTTGAATAGCGGAGGAAGCGTGACGTAGTTTCCAGTTCCTCTACTGTTCTTCAGCTTCTCGATCGCCTCCTCGATGTGGAAGGTCTCTCCGGTCTTCGCAAGGGCAGTGCCCATTGCCACATAGTAGAGTGAGTTCTCCGGAAGTGTACCGGTTGTTTTGAGCGTCTCATCGAACAGCTTTCTGAGTGTGGAGATGAAAGTCAGAGGTCCACCGAGGTAGACTACGTTTCCCTTTATCTTCCTGCCCTGGGAGAGTCCTGCAACAGTCTGGTTGACGACCGCCTGGAGAATGCTTGCCGAGATATCCTCGGTCTTCGCTCCCTGGTTGATCAGAGGCTGTACATCGGTCTTTGCAAAGACACCGCATCTGGAGGCGATCGTGTAGAGCTTCTCTGCTCTCTGGGCGTAGTAGTCTATATCGTCCCTTCCAATTCCCAGAAGGGTAGCCATCTGATCGATGAAGGCACCTGTACCACCAGCACAGGAACCGTTCATCCTTACTTCAAGTCCATTTGTGAGGAAGATGATCTTCGCATCCTCTCCCCCGAGTTCTATTACAGCATCGGTATCCGGTATGTATCTCTGGACTGCAGTTCTTGTTGCATATACCTCCTGGACGAAGGGAATGCCGCACGCCTGGGCCATGCCCATGCCTGCAGAACCACTGATAGCCAAGGTTATCTTTTCATCTCCGATGAGGGGCATGATGCGAGTAAGCATCTCCTCGGATTTTCTTGCGATTTCCGAATAGTGACGCTCGTAGGCACTGCTTAGAAGCTTTCCTCCCTCATCGAGAACCACTACCTTGATGGTCGTGGACCCGATGTCAATTCCAACGTGATTCATGCTTTTAGATATTTTACCCAATTTTGACGAATAGGGCAATGTCAAGCTTACAAGTAGCCAATTATGAGACAGAATGAGACAAAGTCTCAGGGAAGAACTCATTTCCATTCGGATCGAAGAAGAAGACGTTCGTTTCCCTGACTGCCTTGTCAAGCAGTTCATCCATTTTCAGGTCGAAGAAGTGCTTCCTTGCGACCTCCCTGATCGGATTGGTAAGCGGGTGCTTTGGTGAGAATATGACACAGCAGTCCTCGTATGGGAGTATGCTCGTCTCATAGGTCCCGATCTCCTTCGATCTCGTGACGATCTGCTCCTTGTCCATGCCTAGAAGAGGTCTAAGTACAAGGTAGTCGGTCATGCTGTCGGTAAAGCTCATGGCCTTGAGAGTCTGTGATGCGACCTGAGAAAGCGCCTCTCCCGTTATGATCGCATCGAGTCCCTTTTCCCGGCACAGCCTCTCTGCTGTCTGCATCATGCAGGCCCTGAACATCAGAGTGGTCTCATCCTCGAAGGCGTTGTCCCTGAGATAGAGCTGCTGCTCTGTGAATGGAACCACGAAGAGCCTCGTCCCGCCAAGGTACGGTGCGATGATCGAGGCAAGCTTCTTGACCTTCTCCAGTGCCATCTCGGAGGTGTAGGGGTAGGCATGGAAGTAGAGGCAGTCCATCTTGCAGCCTCTCTTTGCGATCTCGACTCCTGCAACCGGGCTGTCTATTCCACCCGAAAGGAGAAGAAGACCCTTGCCTGCAGTGCCGGTCGGAAGTCCACCTGGCCCCTTGAGGCTGGAGGTATAGAGATATATCTGGTCCCTTACCTCGCAGTGGAGTGTGAAATCGGGGTGCTTGAGATCGACCTTGAAGTCGTTCTTGAAGGAGAAGACAATCTCGGCAAGCTTGCACGAGATGTCGTAGGAGGAGAGGGCAAACTGCTTGTCCTCTCTCCTTGCCTCGATCTTGAAGTTTCTGAAGCTGGAGAGGTCTGTCCTCGAAAGCAGCTCCTTTGCCCTCATGAGACAGGAATCCATGTTCTTGTCGCATACAAGTGCCTC
>LVBC01000004.1 GCA_001604265.1 Spirochaetales bacterium Spiro_01 | reverse complement strand
CATGCTTTTCCGTGATGCTTCCAACTGTGAGGTCGACTTCGACAAACATCCTGTCCATAGAATAAAAATATATACGCTTTGAAAAGTTGGCGTCAATTCTTACCACTTTGCAGGAGTATGGCTGTATAATTTCAGAATGCTGAATTCGATAACGATAACAATGGATGGAAAGACCACTACCTGCAGCAAAGGAGTCTCGCTGTACGAGATTCTCCTTGATGGAATCTCGGAGAAGTACGAGGATAACCCCTATGTCGCCTGTCTTGTAAATGGCGAGCTGAAGAACCTCGGCTTTTCTCTCCTCCACGATTCGACACTTGTCCCTGTAAGACTCTTCTCTGCACTTGGAAAGCGCGTATACAGGCACACACTCTGCTTCGTCCTCTCCTATGCAGCTGCAAAGGTCTATCCGAAGAGGAACTTCATGATCGAGCACTCGCTCGGCGACGGCTACTGCTTCCGCTTCGATGGGGCCACTCCCGATGAGAAGATGATCGATAAGCTCAGAGATGCTATGCAGAGTGTCATCGACAGGAACCTCAGCATTACATACGACTCGATTCCATACCTCGAGGCGCTGAAGGTCTTCGACAGCACCTCTTTCCCAAGGACGAACTCCCTTCTCGAGACGCGCAACGATGCGACCATAAGCGTCTGCTCCCTCGATGGGTATCAGGATGTAATCTACGAACCTGTGCTTCCATCCACAGGCCTTCTGAAGGTCTGGCAGCTGATGGAGTACAGAGGGACAATCCTTCTCAGATATCCACAGACCAGGGATATCATGCAGATAAGACCATTCGAGGAGAACAGCAGACTCTTCGATGTGCTTTCAAGGGAGAGATCCGACTGCGAGATACTGAAGGTCACATCTATCGGAGAGCTGAACAAGGCGATAGAGGGTGGCAAGATCGATCGCCTGATCGAGCTTTCGGAGACGATAAGGAACAGCGACATAGACATGGTCGCAAGGGATATAAAGGCAAGAGGCAGGATCAAGGCCATCTTCCTTGCAGGCCCCTCCTCCTCTGGAAAGACGACAACCTCTATCAAACTCTCATCCAGATTGGAGATACAGGGCTTTGCACCCATCAAGATAAGCCTGGACGACTATTACAGGCCTGGAAACAATGCACCCCTCGATGAGGAAGGAAAGCCGGATTACGAGGCTCTTGATGCACTCGATGTCCCATACTTCAAGCAGCAGCTCTCAGAGCTCTTCGAAGGAAGAGCGATCCACCTTCCGGAGTACCACTTCAGGGGGCGCGAAAGAATCGACAGGAAGGACGAGACAAAGCTCAGTGAGAACTCCATCCTGATAATAGAGGGAATCCACGGGCTGAATCCTGCCCTGTCAGAGTCCTTCGACCCTGCAGGCATCTACAAGATATACGTATCTGCACTCACAGGCCTTACGATAGACGACCACAACAGGATAAGCACGACAGATACCAGGATAATCCGCCGCTGTGTCCGCGATGCCAGGACCAGGGGCTTCTCTGCAGAGAGCACACTCGAGATCTGGCCAAGCGTCGAGCGCGGAGAGAAGAACAACATCTTCCCATACCAGAACAACGCCGATGTCATGCTTTCCACCTCGCTTCCATACGAGCTGGCAGCACTCGCACCATATGCGATCTCGCTTTTAAGAAGCGTCAAGCCGAAGTCGGGAGAGGCGTACACAAATGCGCGCAGGCTTCTGAAGTTCCTCGAGCTCATATACATGGTGCCTGAGAAGCGGATTCCGGGAGACAGTGTACTTAGGGAGTTCATCGGTGGCTCGATATATGGCGCCGTGTGATTTCCAAAAGCGCCGTTTTCGATTATCATTTGGTAAAACCGACATCACCGAGGGACCTGTGAGGCGACTGATACTCTTATTCCTGATTCTGCCTGTGCTGCTGCTCTCAGGCTGCAAGTACGAGACCTACTCTCTGGATGATGATCTGGAGACAGGCCTTCCTCGCCTTGTCGTGGAAACAAAGGAACCGATACTAACAAAGACCGACTATGCGAAGGCCCAGATGGGCTACTACGAGTCCTCCTCAAGCACTGACAACATCTTTGGAGGTGCAGGAGACTCACTGCTTGACAACTGCAAAATAAGATTCAGGGGAAACACGACAAACGCAGGCACAAAGCGCCCATACAACATAAAGATAGACAAGAAGACCAAGGCCGGTGACATTTTCTCCGACGTGACGTACACATACGATGCTGATTGGAACACTGTCGATGCAGGTGGGATAAAGATAAAGAAGCTCTCCCTGCTTGCAAATGCGCTCGAACCTACGATGCTGCATAACGATATCTGCTTTGCAATAATGGGCAACGATATCGGATCAGGTCAGCCGACCCTTCCATTCCAGTGGACCGTCAACCATGAGTTCGTCGACCTCTACATCAACAGCGAGTTCAAGGGCACCTACATGCTGACCGACAGGACCTCGAATATACCGAAGTACCTATCCTTCGACGAAGAGCAGGCCACAAGCGGTTTCCTTCTTTCTATAGATGGCCACTATGACGAGGATCCGAAGTTCAGAACTTCAGCCTACAATCTGCCTGCGATGATAAAGTGGCCGGCATACGATGACTTCGATCCAGAGCTGGACGATGCTGCCTACAGTGTGATCGTATCCCGAATAACAGATGAGCTGAATGAGAAGGAGACTGTTCTACAGAGCGGCTCCTGGAGCGATATCGAATCTGAGTTCGACATAGACTCGTTCGCAAAGTTCTGGATACTGGTGAACCTCGCCGGCTACAGCGAGCCCGAGGTCCCGCTCTCCGTCTTCTTCTATGAGATAGAACAGGACGGAAAACTATACTGCGGTCCAGGCTGGGACTTCGATATGTGGACACTCCTTGAACCGGAGAACGACCTGTATCTGACCGATAGCTGGTACTACAGGACCCTTCTCTCTCACGATGAGTTCAAGAAGGTCATAAAGGATTACTGGAAGCAGCTCAGGCTGAACGGCACCATATCCAACCGATATGAAAACGAAGCAGGCTTCACTGAAACGAGTGGCACACCCTCAGAGGATGAATACCTCTTTGCCGACTACATTGCTTCCTATGCAAGGAAGATGGGAAATCATATACAGAAGAGCTGGAATGCAAATGGAAAGGTCTACGACAACAGAATAAGCTTCCTCAACGGCCAGTTCCAGACACTCAGTGGCCACGTCTATGCCATCTGTGAATACTTCTACGACAGAGCTGAGCATATCGATCCGCTCATCGAGGCACTTTGAGGAGGACGAGTATGATAAGAAGATTCATTGCCACAGCCCTTCTCCTGCTGCTCTCTCTTTCACTATTTGCATCCTATACATGCCTGAGCGGACAGTTCGAGGTCGGCCTTGACGAGTGGCACTTCGGAGACAGCGACAAGTACCGAACAGAGGAGGTCGTGATGCTCTCTGGAATCTCGCTTGGGCACTACCACTTCAAGAACGACAGAGCCCTTGGCTGGAATGCAAGATTCTCGGGCTATGTACCTGTAGATGGAAACCACTCCATATACGACACGAAGAACGATGACGCTGTTGTCGAGAAGTGCGACCTTGTGGTCCACAACCTTCCAATTGGACTTGAAGTCGCATTGGGCCTCTCGATCCAGAAGTACGGCCTCATCCTCTCCATTGACCCCACAGCCTCTCTCGATACCTGGAACTACGGCTTTCCGACCCTCTCCGTGAATCTCGGAGTCGAAGTAGAAGGTGCAATCAATCTTCCTGTAACTGAGAGGTGGAATATCCTTGCCGGCGCAAGAATCGAGTATGACTATGCCAGGTACATGATCGGCTGGGTAAGTGCTCCGATTTCAAATGGCTGGATCACAGATTACAATAGGATAGGAGTTGTTCCATTCCTGGGTATAAGCTTCAATTGACAAGACGCCTTCTTGCATACTCCCAGCAGGTCTCCCTTCCCTCCAGGCTCTTCACTTCCTTTCTCCAGTTCAGCTTGTAGACCGGGTCGCTGTCCAGTTTTACTTTGTACTTGTCTGCAAGAGGTCTGTTCATCACCTTGTCCAGGAAGAACATGTCATGCCTGTAGTATGGGAAGGCATCGATGAGCTTCCTCGCCCATGCAAACTCCTCATATGCAAGACGCACTGTGAAGTCGATCTGGAAGTAGTCTATTATCCTCTTGTGCTTCAAAGCAAAGTATGTAAAGCAGTCATCCATGTAGGCAAAGAATGGATTTCCTGGGACCGTGGCCCAGAAGTAGGCACTCCAGCGGGCACCTGATACATTCCACCACTCCTGGAAGTTCTCAAGTCTTATCGAGTAGAACTGGTATCCTGCAACGATATCGTCCAGGAACTTCCTGTCAAGGATGGCCAGTGTGGCATCCACCCAGAAGCCACCATGCTTTCTCAGTATCCTCATCCTGATAACATCGGACATGAACTGAATCTTCAGCTCTCCAGATTCAAGCAGTGGAAGCATATCCGAAAGGTCTATGTATGAGGATATGTTGTCCTTGTCGAGGATCGTCAGCTCATAGCCTTCGATGTTCGACATCCTCTCCACGCACTCGCTTACAATTGGAGGGAGCTTGTCAGCACCCTGCCACCAGAGCACCCAGAGATGTCCTGGAATCGAGCCAGTCAGCTCAGAACTCTCATTCCTGTGCTTTTCCAGGACATCGGCGCAGTCCTTCTTCATGTATGAAAGAATGTTGCTGTACTTCTTCAGATGCAGAGGTCTATGCAGCAGAAGTGCATAGGAATACTTGGCTGCAAAGTTGTAGAAATCGACAGAGAACGGGAACTCTCTCTTCTTTGTCATACGCCCACCTTCGCGATTATCGATTCTGTGTAGAGTCTATCCAGCTCCATCTCCCTGAAGGACCTGTTCCCTCCTGCCTCGCAGACGAACTTGCCCTGGATAGGGACCTTCTTCGTCGCCTTCATCCTGTACCACTCGAGCTCGACATCCATGTGCCCGATATCATATGCCTGATAGCCATCCCTGAAGAGACGGTAGGAAAGGCAGGTGGCTGTCATGCCGAGTGCCAGTAGGAATAGAGTATTTTCTCTTGGAAGCCTGAGGCACTCCTTCTCTATCTGGTCTATGTAGCTGTAGGCGCTCTTCGATGGACAGATTATCCTCTTTACAGATGCAGCATTTGCAAGCAGGTCGTTGCCGACTCCGACTCTGGATCTCTCCCCCTCGACCATGACGACATTCCTGTCATTCCAGAGTGCCTTGATGCGAGTGAAGCTCAGGGAAGCGATCTCCTCCTTCTGTACATCGATCCAGGGACGTGTAATCTCAGTATCCCCATAGATCTTGCCATCCGAGAAGTAGTGCTTCCAGGCCCAGCCCCACTTCCTTGTATTGTTCTGCCACCAGGAGGCAGCAAGTGGAGTCAGGTATGAGCAGTCGTTTATCGGGCCAGGGATGCAGACCAGAAAGCCTGGGTCATTGGACATAGCGACCTCTTTGAGCTCCCTTCGCAGGCCGAAGCTGATGCGCTGGAAGCCGGAGACCGGCAGCATAAGCATCATCGACAGCTCCCCATCTCCGAAGCGACCGAAGGAGCATCCGCTATTCTCTATGTAATCGATGGTATCCTTTCTCGAAAGGATCGTTGGTGGCCATTTACCC
>LVBC01000154.1 GCA_001604265.1 Spirochaetales bacterium Spiro_01 | reverse complement strand
ACATTGCGCTTTGTAACAGAAGGAGCTAGCTTGCCTTTCTACGCAATCTTTATTTAATTATAAATATATGAAGGAGGAGATGGATATGGATGAGGAAAAGAGAGATATCGGTACTGCACCTCTTGTTCTTGGAATCATTTCTGTAGTTCTTTCCCTGACACTCTCCAGAGTCGTCGGTTTCATTCTAGGAATACTTGCAATAGTAAAAGGTGGCAGGTATCGCCATGTGGACAATGATGCCAGGGCCGGCTGGATTCTGGGAATCATAGGTGTGACAATCTCCGGTCTCTTCGTCTTCCTGCTGCTTCTTCTGATTCTCCTGCTCTTTGTTCCAATGGTCCTTCCATTCTTCTGGTTCTGAGCTCTGATTCCCCCTATTGGGAATTGGATAGAGATGATTCATATGAGCAACGGAGTTGTGCTATCCTATCCATATGAGAAGATACATTGTCAAAGGTGGAAAGAGGCTTTGTGGCAAGGTCCGCATCAGTGGAAACAAGAATGCAGCCCTCCCATGTCTTGCAGCAACGCTGCTGACCGATGAAAAGGTCCATCTGGACAACATACCCGACATCCTTGATGTCTGCGTCATGAAGAATCTTCTCCTGGAGCTGGGAAGCGAGATCGAGGGAAACGACTTCGTCTCCCATGTACAGTTCAATGGCCTCTCGGCCAACCTGGTGGACAGTGTCAGAGGTTCGATCCTCCTTGTTGGACCACTGCTTGCCAGAGGCGAGAGTGTCATTATCCCACCCCCCGGTGGTGATGTAATAGGGCTAAGAAGACTCGATACGCACTTCCTGGGACTCTCTGCTCTCGGAGCGGAGTGCACCATCAACTCGAAGGGCTATCTTATTCTGAGTACCTCAGGCCGCCTGAAGGGCAGCGATATCTTCCTCGACGAGGCCTCCGTAACAGCAACAGAGAATGTAATCATGGCAGCAGTCCTTGCAGAGGGAAGGAGCACTATATACAACTGCGCCTGCGAGCCCCATGTCCAGGATCTGTGCCATATGCTTGTTGCCATGGGTGCGAATATTCGGGGAATCGGCTCGAATCTGCTTACGATAGAGGGGGTGGAAGCACTTCATGGAACCTCCTTCAGAATCGGCTCTGACTACATGGAGCTCGGTTCCTTCATAGGCCTTGCTGCAGTCACAGGAGGGGAGCTGCTACTGACCGATGTGGATACACCCTTCCTCAGACCGCTGGAGCTGGGCTTCGAGAAGCTGGGAATCACATTCGAGAAGAGAGGAAACAGCGTCTATGTACCCTCCGAGCAGAGGAGAATAATCCAGAAGACATATCTGGGTGGAACGAACAAGCTGGACGATGCTCCCTGGCCGGGCTTTCCTGCTGACCTTCTATCCATAATGACTGTTACTGCCACACAGATGAGCGGCTCCATCCTGATACATGAGAAGATGTTCGAGTCCAGGATGTACTTCATAGACTATCTGATCCGTCTGGGTGCAGATATCGTGCTCTGTGACCCTCACAGGGCTGTTGTCAACGGCAGGAGCAGACTCCATTCAGGTGTCGTTACCAGTCCTGATGTCAGAGCCGGTATGGCCCTTGTAATCGCTGCACTCTGTGCCGATGGGGAGTGCATTATAGAGAACATCGAGCAGATCGAGAGGGGCTATGAGGATCTGCTTGGAAAGCTCAGGAGCATCGGTGCCGAAATCTCGGAGAATTGAAACGAATTCCACACTTTTCTCCAGTTTTCCACAGATTAAGGAATTCGATGTTGAAAACCTTGAAAAATCTGCAGGTGATACTGTTTTTTATCACCACAGTTACAATAAAAACAAACCATTATAATTTGTTGTATTAAAAGAAGATATTTTTAAAATTTAATAATTGGAATT
>LVBC01000153.1 GCA_001604265.1 Spirochaetales bacterium Spiro_01 | reverse complement strand
TAAACTTAGGAAAACGAATGACAGAAGAAATCAAAGAAAATGAAAACAGCATGACCGAGATGGATGGATTTGCAGCCCTCGGTCTCTCGGAAACGACACTCCAGGCAATCAGAGAGAAGGGATTCACTGAACCGACAGAGATACAGGCAGCCTGCATTCCCCTGCTCCTCGAAGGCAGCTGCGACGTAGTGGGACAGGCACAGACAGGTACAGGAAAGACAGCGGCCTTCGCACTTCCGATCCTGGAGAAGATCGATGAGAACGACCGCTCGACACAGGCACTCATCCTCGCTCCGACAAGGGAGCTTGCAATCCAGACAGCAAAGGAGATCGAATCGCTCAAGGGCGAAAGGAATATCACAGTCGACGCAATCTACGGTGGTGCAAGCTATGAGAACCAGTTCCGCAAGCTCAGAAGCGGACTTCAGATCGTAGTTGGAACACCGGGAAGGATCCAGGACCACCTGGACAGGAAGACGCTCGATATCAGCAGGATCAGGTTCTGCGTGCTCGACGAGGCAGACGAGATGCTGGACATGGGCTTTGTCGAGGATATCGAGAACATCCTCAAGATGAGCCCTGTCGAGAAGAAGATGCTGCTCTTCTCTGCCACGATGCCACAGCAGATACTCCACCTTGCAGAGTCCTTCATGAGGGACTACCAGATCAAGAGGATAAAGAAGGGAACAGAGACTGCAACGAATACGGAGCAGTTCAGGTTCGACCTCAGAGAGAGCAACAAGATGGAGGTCCTGACAAGGATAATCGACCGCGAGGCCGACTTCTATGGCGTCATCTTCTGCCGCACAAAGGTACAGTGCGAAGAGATAGGCAGGAAGCTGCAGGACAGGGGCTACAATGCAGAGGCACTGCATGGAGATCTCTCGCAGAAGCAGAGAGAGATCATCATGCAGAAGATGAAGGAGCACAGGATATCCATCCTCGTTGCAACCGACGTTGCTGCCAGAGGCCTCGATATCCAGGATCTTACCCATGTCATCAACTTCACGATTCCCCAGGATCCGGAGGTATACATCCACAGGATAGGAAGGACGGGCAGAGCCGGCAAGAGCGGCATCGCAATCACCTTCGTCACCCCCAGCGAGAAGAGGAAGTTCGCATTCATCGAGCGCGTTGCCAAGTCCGAGATCAAGCAGGGTGTGATCCCAACGGCAGAGGAGATCATCGAGGCAAGGAAGGAGAGGATAATCAAGGCTGTAATGGAGGCCCTTGCAGAGCCGACCGACATGTACCAGGAGACTGTGGAGAAGCTTCTTACCACTGTCGACTCCGTTGCCCTCTCGAATACTCTGATGAAGATGCTGTACGGAAAGTATCTCGATGGCAGCCAGTATCACAGGATACCTGCCCTTGAGAAGAAGCAGAAGACAGAGAAGGCAGCTTCGGAATTCAGGAAGGAGAGAAGCCATGAGGAGGAGGAGTACGTCAGACTCTTCATCGCACGTGGCAGAAAGGATGGCCTGACAAAGGGCGAGCTTGCGAATATACTCATCGAGCAGTGCCGTGTGAAGGACCAGGAGCTCCAGGGCATACAGGTGATGGAGGAGTTCAGCTTCGTCAACTGTCCTGCAAAGGTCGCTGACCACATCCTGAAGGTCTTCGAGAACCGTCTCGACAATGGAAGGCCTCTTGTTGTAAAGGCAAGACCCGAGAAGGATGCAAAGCCCTCCAAGGAGAAGCGCTTTACATTCAAGGAGGCTCCAAGGAAGAAGAGCAACACTGCAACCCGCCAGATCCGCTCGAGAAGAAGGTGGGAGGATGAGGCTCAGCCGTACGGCAGGGACAGAAGGTACGATGACGATGACGACTTCTTCTCCTCCAGAAGGTCCTCCTTCGGAAAGAAGCCCCACGGAAAGTACTCGAGAAAGAGATGAAGAGAGGAAGCTGACCAGAGATGGCCAGCTTCTTCCATCTAGAAGCTGTAGGTTCCTCTGAATACGATGGAGCTGAGCTCGCTGTAGGCTCCATACTCGCCATCGCTGTCTATTCCAGGATTCATCATCATCAGAGAAAGCGAGATGATGAATTCATCGGAGACCCTGTACTTCACGGATGGGTTCACAACAGAGTCGAAGTCGGAGAGCCCCAGGATGAGAGAGAGTCCCAGCTCAAGTTCATCTCCTCCCAAGGAGCGGGAGAGAGAGAAAGTCGCCTTGCTGCCGAAGCTGTCTCTCTCGATATTCTCATCATCGCCGAAGACCCAGTCCGCATAGTACTGGGCCGTCAGGCTCCAATCGCCAGGCATCCAGTCGATTCCCAGGAGAAACGCGACCATCTGATGCTCCTCATAGTCTTTCGAAGCAGAGCCAAGCTGGCTCTCGGCCGAGCACTGGAATGGACGGATCGGAAAGTATGCACCCTCCACTCTCAAGGTTTTCGAGGAGATTGGAATCGAAGTATCTGCACCCAGCATAGCCATCCTGTGGTACTCTCCATCCAGATCGAGCGTGTAGCTTGGTGCACTGCCTTCAAGTGCGTAGCCGATGCTCGGCACATTCTCAAAGCCATAGAAGCCGTAGAGCGAGAAGTCTGCATAGGAGAGGAATCTGCTCAGCCTGAGGCCATACTCTCCATTGGCAAGGTTCAGCTTTGGAGAGTCGATATCTTCACTGGTGAAATCGTGTATGGTGGCCGTATCGGTCGCATTCAGCTGGATGACATCAGAGGGAACTAGTGCACTTCGCAGTGGATTGCTGCTCTCAAGCGGCAGTGCTGTTCTCGTGAAGAGAGGTACCCAGTAGAGATCCAGGATGGTATTCTCACTATCGAATGAGAGCTTCAGGGCATCGATGCCAAGCTTGCTCTCGCTCATGTCGTAGGATGTCAGGCTGGTCATATCCTGAGGACAGAGCACATCCGTAAGCGCTATCGCATCTGCTGCCCCCCAGGTGACTATCTGTCGGCCTGCTCTCAGGCTGAAAAGGTCGCTGTAGTAGTCCAGATAGACCTCCTTCAGCCTCAGATATGCACGCTTGAAGCTATCGAAGGCATACGAGTTGTCCCTGCTGTAATCTGTCACTCCATCGAGAACGAGAGCAGTATCCACATGGAAGGAGAACTTCTCCGAGTATGCATCGAGTTCACCTGAGAAGGTGAGCTTTCCCGCATTCAGCTCGAAGGCCGTGTCCGCATATGGAAGGCCTACCGAGCCATCTGCGATCACCTTTCCAGAAAAGTCGATACCGGCAGGAAGCGGGAGCAAAAGCAGTAGAAGAAGGAGGCCTGAGAGCACTCTTCTCATCTGATAATACCCCTTTCCAGCGAAGCTACAGTGAAGATGCTGTCCTCCACCTTCGCATCGTCAAGATCGATATCCGAGACCTCGAAGAAGGAGTATGTTCCACTCTGGACATTCTCCATCCTCATGCCGCACATGATGTAGTATCCATCTATCTGCTTTATGTCGTAGCAGGTCAGCACTCTATGAAGGGAGCCCTGCCTGTCGAAGTACTCGCATCTTCTCAGCACATAGTCGTCCTGACCGATATATGCGATCCTGTCCGGATCCTTCTCGCTCCTGTCGTGGCCTGTGCATCGTATCTTGTGGCAGCTGACTCCATCGACCAGCTCGCTCCCCAGGTATTCGTAGTCGTCCTTGGAAAGACTTCTGTTCTCCATATCGCCGTATGTGAAGTCGGTTCCCATGAAGCTGCTGTCGCTGTCGCTTCCACTTCCAGCGATTCTCCTGGTCTTCTTCATTGCAGGCATGTAGAGCCAGCTGTCGCTGTCCTTCTTGCTGCCATCCTCCTTCTCCTCATAGTCGAACATCAGATATCCGACACCTGAAACATCCTTTGGAGAGGTGAAGACGATCACCTCCTTCTCCACATCGCCATAGTCCCTCGACTTCATTATGACCTGGCGTATGCGGTCCTTCCCCTTCTTGCTGTGGATGGTCAGTGTAGCAGTCTCGCTTGTAGTCCTCGGCTCAGGAAGGTTCCTGGCCCTCTTCATGATCTCGTAGGCGCTCTCCTGTGCAAAGAGAGAGCAGCAGACGAGCAGCAGAAGCAACATGCTGAATAAAGTCCTTCTCATACATTCTTCTCCTTTCCGAACGGCCTGCTGACAAGCAGGAGTACCGGTGTAAGGGTGTAGTCGGCAACGAGGGCGCCAGCAAGACCGATCACAGAGAGATAGCCGATCCTGGCAAGGGCCGCCATCCTGCTGAACAGGAATATCGTAAAGAGTGCACAGAGGATGAATGTCGTGGTCGCCATCGTCTTTCCTATCTCTCTGTAGGAGATGATGATCGCATCACGGTAGCTCTCTGCCGACTCCTCGTAGTACTTTATGTGGTTCGTGAAGTGGATGGTATCATCGACTGCGATACCCAGGATCATCGGCATTATCAGGGCCGTTATCATATCGAGCGATACGCCGGAGTAGCCCATGACACCTCCGATCAGGATTATCGGTGCGATATTCGGAATCATCGCTATGATCGCAGTCCTGATCGATGTGAAGGCCACGAGCAGGAGTGCGAATATCACGAGCATCGAGACGCCTATGGACTTTATCGAGCCCCTTACGAGCTTTCCATTCATCGCAGCATACTGCATCACCTCTCCGACAGTTCCAGAGGTCACAGCATCCGGGAAGAGCTCGTCGACCCAGCTCTCGACCATCGCAACATTCTGGACGCACTGCTCTGCATCATAGCCGTTGAGCTCTACATGCAGGTATGCAGTGCTGAAGTCCTCGCTGATGTAGTCGTAGAGGTCCGAGCCTCCGGATATCTCGTAGAGGAACATTATCTGTCCTACGAGCTCCTGGTCATCCGGAATGGTATAGAATGCAGGA
>LVBC01000152.1 GCA_001604265.1 Spirochaetales bacterium Spiro_01 | reverse complement strand
TGAAACCGTCCTTTATGTCAATGTTTCATCCATTAAACCAAATGAGAATCAGCCACGTAAATCCTTTGATGAAGTAGCATTGAATGAGCTTGCTGATTCTATTCGCCATCAGGGCATTCTGCAGCCTATTCTCGTAGAAGAGTATGCCCCTGGCAAGTACTCTATTGTTGCTGGCGAGAGGAGATTCAGGGCTGCTCAGATAGCAGAGCTGAAACAGGTTCCTGTAATCGTGAAGAACTTTACAGATGTACAGAAATCCGAGGTAGCTCTTATCGAGAATATCCAGCGAGAGAACCTGAATGCCATTGAAGAAGCCAGGGCCTACAAGGATCTTATCGAGAAGTCTGGAATGACTCAGGATGAGATTGCTGATATGGTCGGCAAGAAGCGTTCTACTATTACCAATAGCCTAAGACTTCTGCAGCTTCCGGATTCCATTCAGGATGATCTCATTGCTGGTGTTATCTCTGCAGGCCATGCTAGAGCTATCCTGTCTCTGGTCAATCCTTCTGATAGGGTTCTGCTGAGGAACAAGATTGTAGACAAGGAGCTCTCAGTCAGAGAGGCAGAAAAGGTTGCTGAAGCACTCAATGGAGGCAAGAAGCTCATCGTCAAGAAGAGCAATGCTCCTAGGGCAACTGATTCCCTTAGGCAGGAGGTCGAGGACAAGTTCCTTGAAGCCTTTGGTACCAAAGTCGAAGTCACTGGCAATCTGAAGAGAGGAAAGGTCGTTATCCCATATAAGAGCAGAGCTGATCTCGAAAGAATCTATGCATTGCTGGGAAAAGACGAACTATTTGAAGAATAAATCATTATAATATAAGGAATTAACATGAAAAAAGATGATTTGAAGGATGGCCTTTACGCCATTTTGCATACTGAGAAGGGCGATATCGTCCTCAATCTCGAATATAAGAAGGTCCCTATGACCGTCATGAATTTCGTCGGTCTTGCCGAGGGTGTTCTGAATCTCGAGGATCCTGATGAACCATTCTATGATGGCCTCGTCTTCCACAGGGTAATTGCAGACTTCATGATCCAGGGTGGTGATCCAAAGGGAAACGGAACAGGTGGCCCTGGCTATCGATTCCCTGATGAGTTCGATGACTCTCTCAAGCATGATGGACCTGGTGTTCTTTCCATGGCCAATGCTGGTCCTGGAACCAACGGAAGCCAGTTCTTCATTACTCATGTTGCTACCCCATGGCTCAACGGCAAGCACTCTGTCTTTGGTCGTGTCATCGATGGACAGAAGGTCGTGAATGCAATCAAGCAGGGCGATAGGATCGAGTCTGTCGAGATTGTAAGAGTCGGTGCTGATGCTGAGGCCTTCAAGGCATCCAAGCAGGCCTTCTCCGATCTCGTCGAGGAGTGTGAGAAGAGGGCTCGAGAGAAGGAGGCAGAGGAGAAGAGAAAGCTCGATGCCGAAATCGCCAACAGGTATCCCAATGCGATTTCGACTGCTTCTGGTCTCAAGTATGTCGTCCTCAAGGAGGGAACTGGAGACAAGAAGCCAAAGTATGGCCAGAATGTCACTGTCCACTACCAGGGCTCACTGCTCAACGGCAAGATCTTCGACTCCTCGATTCTGAGGGGAACTCCAGCCTCCTTCCAGATTGGTCAGGTGATCGAGGGTTGGAATGAGGCTCTCCAGACAATGAGAAAGGGAGAGAAGAGAACTCTGATCATTCCACCGGAACTCGGCTATGGCATCCATGGCTTCCCTGGTGTCATTCCTCCAAATGCAACTCTCATCTTCGATGTAGAGCTTCTGGAATTCTAAATGAAGGGAAATGCTGTTGTGTACGTCTGCTCTGAATGCGGACGTGAAGAGACCAAATGGATGGGAAGGTGTCCTTCCTGTGGCTCCTGGAACTCCTTCGTAGAGGAGAAGGTCGTCCAGACGAGCAAGGACAGGACACAGGCCGCAATGCCTGTCATAGACAAGGCCATGAAGAAGCTTTCCGAGGTCGAGGTGGATAAATCCTTCCGCTTTTCAAGTGGCATCTCGGAGCTGGACAGGGTCCTTGGTGGTGGCATCATGCGACCAAGCTCGGTTCTTGTCGGTGGCGAGCCTGGAATAGGCAAATCCACCATCATGCTCCAGATGGTCTCTGCAGCAGCTGCCCATGGAAAGGTCCTCTATGTTTCGGGAGAGGAGTCCCCATCCCAGGTAAAGCTCAGGGCCGAGAGACTCAAGCTGGATCTGGAGAACATCAACATCTTCTGCGATACACGTCTGGAGGCGCTTTCTGAGGCCGTAGAGGAGCTCAGACCGGCTGTCGTGGTAGTTGATTCACTTCAGACGCTTTCGACAGCTACAGTGCCCTCTATTGCGGGCTCTCCGAATCAGATGAGGGCCTGCTGCTATGCGCTTTCGATGCTGGCAAAGACCAACGATATCGCACTCTTTCTCATCGGGCATGTCACAAAGGAGGGAACGCTTGCCGGTCCTAAGATCGTCGAGCATCTGGTCGATACCGTTCTCTACTTCGAATCCAGCGACAATGGAGTGAGGTTCCTCCGTGCGGCCAAGAACCGTTTCGGCTCTGTGGACGAGATCGGAATCTTCCAGATGGAGGAGGAGGGACTCAAGCCTGTAAAGGATCCATCCGAGTTCTTCATCTCCAGCAGGAAGGAGAACGATATGCCCCCAGGCATCGCATATACTGCAGTTGTCGAGGGAAGCAGGACCTTCCTTGTTGAGATACAGGCCCTGACTGTGCCTGCCAAGAGCGGCTTTTCCCGTGTCTATTCGGACCGTGTGGATACAGCGAGAGTCAACAGGGTCTCTGCTATACTGGAGCGCCATGCGGGTCTTCATCTTTCGGACCAGGACATCTACATCAACGTAGCTGGTGGAATGAAGATCAACGAGGTATCGATCGAGCTTGCACTTGCACTGGCCCTCTGGTCTGCAAGAACCGAGACTGTTCTGCCTCTGGACATGGTAAGCTTTGGTGAGCTCTCCCTGGCAGGTGAGGTAAGGCCAGTATCGTTCCTGGAAAAGAGAATCAAGACAAGTAGCGAGATGGGCTTTTCTACCCACCTGGCACCATATGCCCAGAAGGCAAAGGATATTACGGCCTGCAGGAATATCAAGCAGGCGATAATGATAAGCAGGGGAATTAGTAAGGATAACTAATTATAAAGGAAGGCCTTCTCCTCTTTCAATATCGTGACTATCCTGTCGCTGTCGTATATGTAGCTGCCATGGTCTTCGCCTGGCAGCACTCTGAGCTCACTGTTCTTTATGTTCGATGCGATGAACGAACTGTCCTTGAGCTTTATGATGTCGTTCTCCCCTGTGAGTATCAGGGCAGGGCAGACAATCTTCCTCAGCGTCAGGTTGTCTATATTGGGCTCGCTCACCATCAATCTGGCAAGCTCGTTTCCTGTCTCCTGGTAGTCCTTCTGCATCTCCATAAGAAAGCGCTTCTTTATTCCCTGAGGATTGGAGTTGGCTCCGCAGGTGATTATAGCATCAACAAGCTCCGGATACTGTGCTGCGACAAGGAGTGCCACAATTCCTCCATCTGAAAAGCCACAGATCAGAGGGTTCTCGATATCGAGCGTCTGGATGAATGCTGCTACATCCTCTGCCATATCGCTGTAGTGCAGAGTCTCTACATGACTGGATTGGCCATGACCTCTTGAATCCAGCAGATACACCCTGTATCGGTCCTTCATCGCGTAGGCTGCATGGTAGAAGATAGAATGGTCCTCCCCATTGCCATGCAGGAAGATGATCGGCGTGCCTTCCCCGATTATCTCGTAGTAGATATCTATTCCATTTGCATTCAAGAACATGAGAACAATATAAGCGATTTTCCTGAAGGAAATGAACAGATACATTCAAAATGTTTTTCAAATAGCTTTTGATTTTTTAAAAAAT
>LVBC01000151.1 GCA_001604265.1 Spirochaetales bacterium Spiro_01 | reverse complement strand
GATATTTATGTGTAAAAGTCAAGATTCTTATCGTTTTGAAGAATTATCTTGACTCACAGGACAAAATAAAAGAAAGCCCGAAGGATATCGGGCCTGGCTCGTTCTGAAGGCTTCTCAGTCGAAGAAAAGCTGATGCACCTCATCTGCATTTCTTGCATTCTTTATCATCCTGACCATCATATCAGATGAACAGAGTCTTGTGATGGAGGCGAGGATCTGGATGAATTCGCTCGGATTGTCATCTCCTGCAAGCACCAGGAAGAAGATACTGCTCTTCTCTGCTCCACCGAAGTCTACCGGAAGGCGGCTTACTCCTATCACGACAGAGGGGCTTTCTATTCCTGCAAGCTTCACATGGGGAATCGCAATTCCCCTCTCCATTGCAGTCGAGCCCATGCTTTCACGCTCAAGCACTGCAGCCACGATCTCCCTTCTTCTATCATCGGAGAGATTTCTTGAGGAGGCGTATCTGTCGACAAGACTCTCGATGATTCCATTTCTGTCAGTAGCTGTAAGCGGAACGATTATGAGCTCCTTTTCGATTATATCAAGCAGTCCCATTTCAAATCTCCTCGAACATATTCCAGATTTCATCGCTGTCCTTTGCCACGAAGACCGGACAGGGCACGCTTCTGAGCATGCGCTCATTCTCGTTGGCCAGCTCTTCGCGCCTAGAACGTATCATATTGAGCTGTCCGATTACAAGCATATCGATCGAGTTTGCCCTGACATACTTCAGTACCTCTGCGCTTGGGCTTCCTTCAAGTATCTCGGTCTCGACTGCAATGTTCTTCTTTGCAGCGATCTTCTCGAGATGCCTGACGTGGCGCCTGGCATCGGCCTTGAGCTCCTCGAGGAACTCTGCCCTCTCGGAGGAGATGAAGACATGAGCCTTCACAAGGTCTCCCAGGGCCTTTGTGTTGATGACATAGACTCCGTGGAGTCTGGCGCCGGTCTCCTTTGCCAGGAGGATCGCGTACATGCTTGCGGCCATGGAGCCCTCGGAACCATCGAGATAGACCAGGATGTCGTCAAATGGTGCACTCATCTATCATTTCTCCTTCTGCATTCTGTCCTTGACAGCCTTCATCAGGATAAAGCTCTCCCTTTCTGCTTCCTCTATCCTGCCGCCAAGATACTTAAGTGTCTCTTCCTTGTCGGGAATCACCAGCTTCTCGAGCGAGTTGACCTTCCTGATGGTCTTGGAGACCTCTCTGGAAAGCCTCATTATCGAGACCTTCAGCTCGGCCATCTTGCCCATCAGGGAAAGTGCCTCTCTGTATTTGTCGACTGCGACCTCGGCAAGGAGGCTGGTGCCTTCGATGGAGAAGAATGGTCCCTCTCCCTCGAAGGTGGTATCCACCTTAGGTAATGTTACACCCATGACCTTGCGCTGTCCAATTTCAAATGAAGAGGTCACGCTGACAGCACCGGAAAGGTTTCCGATTCTCATTCTTCCCATGTGCATGATGGCATCCTGGAGCGCCTTCTCTGCTTCACTCAGAGCTCTTTCGACTCTGTGCTGGTAGTCGACGGCCTGGTCGACCAGCGTCAGAAGCTCGGAGACGAGTATGCTCCTCTTCTGATCGAGCAGCTCGTAGCCCAGGCGGCTGAACTCCAGCTCCTCCCTGACCTTCATCAGATTGGCCCTTGTAGGTGCAAGTGAAGTATCCATCTCTATCCCCTATAGTGCTCCAGTATCTCCTCTTCGGTAAGCCTCTGCAGCTCCTCGGATGGAAGAATGGAAAGCGCCTGCCATGCAAGGTCAAGAGTCTCTTCGATCGACCTCTCCTCATCATAGCGCTGAGAGAGGAACTTCTGCTCGAAGAACTCACCGAACTTCATGTACTGGTGATCTACTTCGGTAAGCTCCTCCTCTCCTATTACGGATGCAAGATTCCTTACCTCCTTCACGTGGGAAAATGAGGCGAATAGCTGGTTCGAAAGGTGCGGATGGTCCTCTCTGGTCATACCCTCGCCGATGCCATCCTTCATCAGTCTTGAAAGCGACGGAAGTGGATTGATAGGTGGATAGATGCCCCTTCCTGCAAGGTCGCGGTCGAAGACTATCTGGCCCTCTGTTATGTAGCCGGTAAGGTCCGGGATCGGGTGCGAGATATCGTCATTGGGCATGGTGAGGATCGGAAGCTGTGTGATCGAGCCAGATCTTCCGGCAATCTTTCCGGACCTCTCGTACAGCTCTGCGAGATTGGAGTAGAGGTAGCCAGGATAGCCCTTTCTGGAGGGAATCTCCCCTCTCAGTGTTCCTATCTCTCTCAACGACTCGCAGTAGTTCGTCATATCGGTCATGATGACAAGCACCTGCTTGCCCTTGTCGAAGGCAAGGTGCTCTGCAAGCGTCAGTGCAGTTCTTGGTGTGATCGTCCTCTCGATCGATGGGTCATCGGCAAGGGATAGAAAGAGAGCTACGTTATCGAGTACTCCAGAGGATTCGAAGGAGTCGATGAAGTACTTTGCAATATCGTACTTAACACCCATTGCAGCGAAGACTATTGCGAACTCGCTCTTTCCGCCCCTGACCTTTGCCTGCCTGGCAATCTGGGCAGCCAGCTGGTTGTGAGAGAGTCCATTTCCAGAGAAGATCGGAAGCTTCTGTCCCTGGATCAGTGTGGTCATTCCGTCGATTACCGAGATTCCGGTCTGGATGAAGTCCCTCGGATACTCTCTCGAAGTTGGGTTGATTGGAGAGCCGTTGACATCCCTGCTCTCGCTCCCCCTCGGGTCCTGAGCTCCGTCCCTGCTCTTTCCAAGCCCATTCATTACCCTTCCGAGCATGTCCTCCGTTACGGAAAGCGAGAGGGGCTCGCCAAGGAAGTGCAGCTTCGTATCCGGCAGATTGAGACCATCGGTCCCTTCGAATACCTGCACGCATACCACATCATCCGAGGTATCGAGTACCTGGCCAGATCTTCTCTTTCCATCCGGTGCTGTTACCTCGACAAGCTCGCCATAGCCGACTGGATGGGTATTCCTGACATATACAAGCGGTCCATCGATCTTCGAGGCACCGACATACTCTCTTCCGGAGAGGAGAGAGCGGTCCATATCTGCAAACAGGTCATCACTCTTCATATAGTCCTCCCAGCTGGTTTATCTGCCTCTGAAGTCTCAGGGCAAGCTTGTCTATCTGCTCGACGCTGTCGTTGTCGACAGAGAAGCGCATCTTGACGATATCCTGGATAGAAGAGAGTCTTCTGAGCTTTGCAAGTGGGACTCCCTTGCCTATTGCCTCCACACCAAGATCGTAGTAGGTGAGTATTATATCCATCATTGCGACCTGCTTCGGAATTGAACAGTAGCGGTCGATCTCGTCGAAGGCGTTCTGCTGGAGGAATGCAGTCTTGAAGATTGAACAGACCTCGAGTATGAAGTTCTGGCTATCAGGGAGGGCATCTGGACCTACAAGCTTCACGATCTGCTGCAGTCGTCCCTCCTTTCTCAGAAGCTCCATTATTCTCAGCCTGTTTTTTGACCACTTTCCACCACTCTGGGCATCCCACCAGGGAGCTACCTCGTCGATATACTCACTGTAGCTGTCCAGCCAGCTTATTGCCGGATAGTGCCTGGAGGAGGCAAGAGCCCTGTCCAGTCCCCAGAAGCAGCGGACGAAGCGCCTCGTGTGCTGTGTTACCGGCTCTGAGAAGTCGCCACCTGCAGGAGATACGGCTCCGATAATGGATACAGAACCCTCGCTGCCATCCAGAGTGAGCATGTGTCCTGCCCTCTCGTAGAACTGGGCGATCCTCGTGGCAAGGTAGGCCGGGAAGCCCTCCTCTGCCGGCATCTCCTCCATTCGGCCCGAGAGCTCTCTCAGCGCCTCGGCCCAGCGGGATGTCGAATCTGCCATGATAGCAACAGAGTAGCCCATGTCCCTGTAGTACTCTGCTATCGTGATTCCTGTGTATATGCTTGCTTCTCTTGCGGATACTGGCATGTTGGAGGTATTCGCGATGAGAATGGTCCTCTCCATGAGACTCTTGCCGGTCCTCGGATCCACGAGATGAGGAAACTCCCTCAGGACATCGGTCATCTCATTGCCACGTTCTCCACAGCCGATATAGACGATGATATCTGCATCGCACCACTGGGCGATAGAGTGCTGTGTCATTGTCTTGCCGGTTCCAAAGCCTCCGGGGATTGCGACTGTACCACCGTTTGCAAGCGGGAAGAGAGAGTCGATTACCCTGAGACCTGTTACAAGCGGCCTGTCGAGGGCAAGACGCTTCTCGACCGGGCGGGGGACTCTGATAGGATGGTACTGGACCATGTTGAGCCTTCGCTCCTTTCCATCCCTCTCTATCGTCACGATCTCGTCCACTACAGTGTAGTCGCCCTCCTCGACGATGGACTTCACGGTCCAGTCGCCCTCGAGGCTGCACGGTGCCATTATCCTGTGAAGCACTCTGCTTGTCTCCTGTACAGTACCGAAGGTCCTGCCGGCCTTGAGTACATCTCCAGCCTTCACAGTCGGAACGAAGTGGTGCTTCTTCTCATGAGAGACAGCGCTTGTGCTGATTCCCTTTCCGATGAAATCTCCGGAAAGGGCCCTCAGCTCCTCCAGAGGGCGCTGAATTCCATCATATATATTTCCTATAAGGCCAGGAGCCAGCTCGCAGGAGAGTGACATTCCAGAACCGTACACGTTGTCATTCGGTGCGATTCCGGTCGCATCCTCATAGACCTGTACGGTCGCATTCTCTCCATCGAGTTTTACTATTTCGCCAACGATCTGGCCTTCGCCAACGTGCACCAGCTCCATCATCGAGGCATCCTTGATGCCCTTCAGTGTGAGTACCGGTCCGTTGACCCTCTTGACCTGTCCTATTATTCTGCCTTGCATGTAATATCCTGAACTATCTTCCTGATTTCCTTCTGCCTGCGGTGCAGACGGTAATCCATCCTGTTGTTGTATGAGACCCTCATATCAGTCGAAAAGAGAGCGACACCGAAGGATTCGAGCGGCTTGTCGCACAGAGAAAGATGGACCTTTGCACCTGTTCTCTTCTCGACCAGCGCCTCTGTCTGTCTCAGCATCTGCTCTGAAAATGGAGCCTGTGGCCAGAAGGCGACCAGTGCCTGGTCCTTGCCAAGACCTATGCACGCCTCTGCAGCCCACTCGACAAGGATCTTCTCATACCTTTCTCTGTCGTTTTTCAGAGCCTCGAGCTTCTCTACAAGCCTTTCAAGTGTAGTCTCAAGGGCCCTGTCCTGGCTTCTCAGAGAGACGAGACGGTCAATATTCCTCTTCTCGCCCTCCTCCTTGAGAGCTATCTCCTCGAGATTCTTCTCAAGCGTCCTTTCGAGACTCTTTTCTGCGAGAGCTGCCCTTGAAGAGGCCTCCAGTATGATCTGGTCGGCTTCCCTTCTTGCATCCCTGAGCTTTCTCTCTGCCATAGCCTCGGCCTTTTCGAGGATATCCCGGATGAGAGGATTTTCCATTTCGTTCATAGGCCTACTCCTATTGCTTCATTCACCAGAGTCCTGAGGTCCCTCTTCGATTTCTGGCCCGAGGAGGGAATCTCGACCACAAGAGGAAAGTTCTCTGAGAAGAGATACCTGTCCACGGTGCTCCTGATGAGATCGGCAGCACCCTCTGTGATTATTATGATTCCATAGTTCCTGTTCTCCAGGACCTTCTCCCAGGCACTTCTGGCCTCGCTTTCGCTGCTTACAGCACTTCCTGAAAGTCCAACGAGCGAAAAGCCAAGTACAGTGTCCTCGTCCCCGATGACGTAGTATTCCATCTCTTATCAGACCTTGCCGAGAATCATCAGCGCTGTGATGAAGCCAAAGACTACCAGGCCCTCTGCGAGAGCGACGAAGATGAGTGCATTGGATGCGATCTCAGGGCGCTCGGAAATTGCACCCATTGCAGCAGCTCCTACCTTTGCGATTGCAATTGCAGCTCCGATTGCACCGAAGGCAAAGGCAATTGCGGCAGCAAAGCAGATGAGAGGAGCGTTGAAGCTGGATGCCTGTACATCAGATTCCACAGCTTCGGCAGCTGCCTGAAGTGTCGGAGTTGAGACGAAGGCGGTTCCTACGAGGATGACAAGTGTGAGTACGAAAGAGAGAGCGAGGTTTCTCTTGAATGTATAAACGGTCATATGGTGACCCTCCTATTAGATTCAGTTATCTATCCTGATACGGCTTTTGAGCCCGACCGGCTCGAAAGCGATACCACGACCAGTGAAGTAGCGGTTGAAGAATTCATAGTAGTTGAGTCTCAGTGCCTGGATACCGGCGCTGAGTCCCTCTATTGCTATGACAAGTACATTGCCAAGGACCATGATAAGGACCTTTGCAACAGGGTTCCCCGGAAGCGAGGACATATCCTCGAAGGCGGTCATGAGCGAAACGTGTGCGATTCCAAGTCCGGCAACTCTCATGAATGAAAGAGTGTTGGAAAGGAAGCCGGAGAATATCTCGAGTGCATCGATAAGGAAATCCATCACAGTATCCATGATGACCTGGGATAGCTTCTCTCTGTGCCCCTCTCTCGCATGGATCACTGCCATTACAGGACCCTTGAGGAAGATTACGAACATCGGAACGACTATGCCGATTGCAAGCAGCGGACTTGATGGAAAGCTCCTGTAGCCGGTTCCTACAAAGTGGAAGCAGGCCCAGATTCCAACTGCATAGAGAATACCTCCCATCAG
>LVBC01000150.1 GCA_001604265.1 Spirochaetales bacterium Spiro_01 | reverse complement strand
AATCATAGGGCTTCCCCTGGTCGAGGGCCTTGTGGGAGCTGAAGCTGTCGTCATTGCCGCTGCTGCCCAGGCTCCGACCATCTTCTACTTCAACATAGTCTCTGTTCTCTGCTTCGCCATGTATTCGAAGAGTGCGAAGATCGAGCCGAAGAGAATAGCCCTGAGCATAGTCAAGAATCCGATGATACAGGGCATCGCGGCTGCAATCGTCTGCCTTATCATCAGGGAAATGCTTCCGACCGATGCAGAAGGAAACCCTGTATTCACGATCCAGAAGAACATGAAGTGGCTATACACGACACTGACCTATCTCAACAGGATCGGAACTCCACTCTGTCTCATCGCACTCGGTGGACTTTTCAACATCACAGATGTTCCGGATATGAAGAAGGAGATAGCAGCAGGCACGCTGATGCGCCTTGTCATGGCTCCTGTAATCGGCTTTGCAATCTCCTTTGCCGCACAGGAGATGGGCTTCATAACACTGACACCTACCCACATCGGCATCTTCGTTGCTGTCTTCGGAGCACCTGTCGCCATCTCTTCTGCTGCGATGGCCTCCCAGATGGATGCAGATGATGTCCTTGCTGGCCAGATCGTTATCTGGACATGCATCTTCAGTATGGTGACTGTTTTTGCCATGGCTGCAGGCTTCAGGGCCGTCGGCCTGCTTTGAAAAAATCCTACAGTAGTGATAGAATTCCGCCCATGGACGATATAAGGCGCTCAAGGCAGCTTCTGAGCATTACGATAGTTTTCTTCTGGGCAAGCGAATACTGCCACGTTCCCTACTTTGCACCATACCTTCAGACGCTTGGTTTTGCTGCCACCATGATCGGTATAATAACCGGAATCTACGGCTTCACACAGCTCATCGTAAGAATCCCGATGGGTGTGATCACAGATGCAAGAAGCTGCTACAAGACGACGATACTCATAGGAACGGTGTTCACTACAGTCTCGTCCTTCGGTCTCATATTCGCAAGGAGCGCCTTCTCGATTCTCTTCTTCAGGATGCTGGCAGGTGTCGCAGCCTCCACCTGGCTTGCCTTCACAGTACTGTACAATGCCTACTACCAGGCTGATGAATCCGTTACTGCTATGACCAACGTCAATGCCTTCAACAATGGCGGCAAATTCATTGCATTCATACTTGGACTGGTCACAGCAAGCATCTGGGGCTATCGAATCCCTCTTGTCTGCTCCTTCCTCACAGGTCTTGTCGCAATCTTCTTCGCCATCCAGCTGAAGCCGATTCCGCTCAAGAGAGAGAGCTTCAGGATAGAGCATATAACAAGCGTCATCACGAATCCGGCAGTCCTTGTCGCATCACTGTTCGGGATAGTACTGCAGGGGTATACACAGGCAACTGTCTTCTCCTTCACAAGTGCCATCGCAAGAAGCCTCGGTGCAAATCCGATCGAGATCGGAGCCTCCACGCTGATCTACACAGTCATCCAGGTGCTGGCAGCCGGCTTCATAGGAAAGAAGCTTCTGAAGAGGCTTCCGACTGCGCAGGCCCTGGCCCTGGGCTTTGCACTCTTTGCAGCCAGCGCGCTTTCGATCGGACTTGCGAACAGCATGATCCCAATCTACATCGGCCAGATCCTTGCAGGCTTTGCCAATCTGATGCTGGTTGCACTTCTCATGGCCATGATAGTCAGTCATATCCCCCAGGAGAAGCAGTCGACTGCGATGGGCTTCTACCAGGCAATATACGGCATCGGAATGGCAGCAGGCCCTGTACTTGTCGGCACCATCGTCTCGTTCCATGGCTACAGGAGCGCATATCTTGCAGTAGCTGGAATAACACTGGCCGCCTCCCTGCTCTCGTACATTCTTGCAAGCAGGTATGTGAAGAAATGAACCAAGGCAATTGCCCTTAAGGGCAAATGCAATTATCCTTAGTCAGTATGAGCATCAGATTTCTTTTTCTTGGCGAGATTGTAGGCAGGCCCGGCATCCAGAGCATAAGGAGTGGAATTTCGGGCCTGAAGGAGAAGTACAATCCCGATTACATTGTCGCAAACGCTGAAGGGACCACCAACGGCTTCGGCCTTGGAAGACAGCACTCAATTCAGCTCTTCAAGCTGGGAATCGACCTGCTCACCGGAGGAGAAAAGCTCTTCTACAAGGCTGACCTTGTAGAGGTGCTTCCAAAGAGCGCGAACATCCTGAGACCGGCGAACCTTCCACCTGCAAGTCCAGGCAGAGGCTACAGGCTCGTGACTCTGAAGGAGAGAAGGATTGCCATAGTCAACCTGCTCTCGACCTCCACCTTCCGCTTCAGTGTGCAGAATCCGCTACAGTTCATGGACTATCTCTGCGAGAACCTCAGGAAGGAGACCGATTCCATCCTGATCCAGTTCCACAGCGGCACGACAGCCGAAACAGCGACGCTGGCGCACTACCTCGATGGCAGGGTCTCTGCCATTATCGGGACGCACAGCAAGGCGCTTTCTGCAGATGCACATATAATGGACAGGAGAACTGCATTCATCACGGACAACGGAAGATGCGGCTCCATGATGAGTGCAGGCGGCTTCAACCCCGAGTTCGAGATAAGGAAGCTGATGACGGCATTGCCGGAAAGAAGCCACGAAGCGTGGGATGAGTGCGAGCTTCAGGGTGCATTCGTCGAAATCAGCGAGGAGACCGGCCTGGCAGAGAGGATAGAGGGCTTCAGAGAAAAGGTCGATGTGAAGAGACCTGAAGGAGACGTCAGATGAAACAGGAAGTAACGATCAGGGATATAAACGATGGGCACATCATAGCTGGCTGCGACAAGAGAGCCTGCGAAGGGTGCAAGGGCTCCTTCTTCTGCAGGAACACGGACAGCATCTTCGAAGTGCTCAACGCTTCCGGAGAGGAGATACAGGTCGGAGACAAGGTCGAGATCGAGATGGAGTCCAAAAGGACAGTCCTTGCAATCCTCATAAGCCTTGCACTTCCACTTGCATCTCTCATCGCGGGAATGCTTCTGGGCTTTTTGCTCGGACTTTCAGAACCGGTACAGTTCCTGATGGGAGTCATCGGCCTGCTTCTGGGCTTCCTTGTCGGCTTTCTGTACTTCCGCTACACGAAGAGGTCCTACTTTCCAGAGATACAGGAAAAGCTATAAGTGAGATATCTTCTGCCACTTTCGATCATCGTCCTCTTCCTTCCATCCTGCTTTCTGGGGAATCAGAAGGCAGCTGACCAGATGCATGTCGATGAGCTTGCACTTGCAGATGTGAAGCTTGTCGAGACGAAGCTCACACTGGGCCGCGAGGGAAAGGAGCCGATCAGATTGGAGGCAGAGAGCATAAAGTGGTTCGAGAACGAGCACAGAGTTGTGATCGAGAACCTGGAACTCTCGCAGAATGACAGTGAGGGGAATCTCTTCATCACAGGAAAAGCGGACCAGGCAGAGATAGATACGAAGAGCATGGTCGCTTCCCTGAAGGGAAATGTCCATCTTGTCAAGGAAGATGATAGAATGGAGATCGAGGCGGAAAGCCTCGAGCTGGATACAGAAGAGAGCAGGGTCACTGCCGCAGGAACTGTGACCATCTCCCTCGAAGATGGTTATCTCATCGGCAGGCAGCTGGAGGCCGACCTCCTTGCATCCACACTGGAACTCTCTGAGATCGAGAAAGGAGTCATGTATGAGAAGTAGATTCATCCTTCTTTTGATAGTGCTTGTCTCCCTCTCTCTCTGTGCAGACGACATCTCCTTCTCCGGTGGCTACTCCAGGGCAATGATGAACAAGGGAAGAAAGGAGCTGCTGCTTTCGGAGAATGCCAATGTCAGCGTCGGATCCCTTTCGATCGATGCATCATCCATATCCCTCTCGGGAAGGGATTACGAGAGTGTCACCTGCAGTGGAAACGTAAGGGTCGCCGACCCCGACGAAGGCTTCTCGATGAAGACGCAGAAGCTCTTCTTCGACCGACAGCAGAATCGCCTCCTGATAACCTCCTGGTGCGAGATAAGCGACACGAAGAACGAGCTTGAGGCAAGCGCCGCCTCCCTCTCATACGACATCGATTCCAAGGAGCTGCTTCTGGAGATGAGGGTGCGCCTCATTGCAATAACAGAGGATGGAATCCTTTCGGGCTCTGCAGAGAGTGCATCATACAACAGGGAGTCGAACGTACTGATACTTTCAGGTGGTGCAACAGTCAACTGGAAGGGAGATACCTACAAGGCACAGCTTATAACAGTGGACATCGAGAAGAGCGAGATCCATCTCGATGGAAGAATCGAGGGTACCATCCATGGCTGATACTCTCAAGATAGAAAAGCTCTCCAGATTCTACTCGAAGCGCCAGGTCGTCAAGGAGATCTCCTTCTCGATGGAAAGCGGCTCCATAACCGGTCTTCTGGGCCCGAATGGTGCAGGAAAGACGACGACCTTCTATATGATAATCGGCTTCATAAAGGCCAATGGAGGAAAGATTCTCCTCAATGGTGAGAACATAACCCGCATGCCGATGTACAGAAGAAGCCGTCTGGGTCTTGGCTACCTTCCACAGGAGCCCTCGATCTTCAGAAAGCTCACAGTCGAACAGAATCTGAAGATGATAGCCGAGACGAGAAAGGACCTGAGCAGAGGTGCAAAGAGAGAGCTCGTCGACTCGCTTCTCGAGGATTTTGGCATCCAGGGTGTCAGGAAGCAGTACGGCTACACGCTCTCCGGTGGTGAAAGAAGAAGGACCGAAATAGCCCGCTCCCTTGTCACGAACCCACGCTTCCTGCTGCTCGACGAGCCCTTTGCAGGAATAGACCCGAAGGCAGTCTATGAGATCAAGCAGATCGTGAAGCGTCTTGCAGGCCAGGGAATCGGAATACTGATAACGGACCACAATGTGAGGGATACTCTGGCAATCACCTCCTGCTCATACATAATCAACGACGGCTCCATCCTCGCCTCCGGCACCAGGGATGAGCTGCTGCAGAATGAGGAAGCGCGAAGAATATACTTCGGAGACGACTTTCTGAAGGAGGGTATCTGATGACAGGTATCGGTCTTGAAGTAAGTCAGAAGCAGCTTCTCAAGCTCAACACGAACATGCTCCAGTCCCTGGAGCTGATGACTCTGCCGATCTCGGAGCTCCAGCACAGGATAGAACGGGAACTTGAAGAGAACCCCACGCTCAATGCAGAGGATCCCGCTGGACTTTCGGACAGCTACGAGGAGTACGCCGACAGGCAGCTGAGGAACGAGGCACATGAGCTCTCCTACTCCGACTCCTCTGCGTACGGCTCCGACCTCTCCGACAGCCACCAGGCCTGGCTCGAGGGAACAGTCAGCAGGGAGGAGACACTGCAGGAGCATCTGATGATGCAGCTCGGCTGCCTCAAGCTCGATGATGCGACAAGAAGGTGTGCAGAGACCATCATTTCGGACCTCGATGGCTCCGGATTCTTCTCCCATCCTCTGGAGCAGATACTCTCTCCAGAGCTTCTGAAAGTGAAGGATGAGGCCCTTGAGGCACTCCATTCACTCGACCCCGCAGGCATTGCGGCCGAAGACTACAGAGAGTCCCTCTGTCTCCAGGCAAGGGATGTTGGAATCGAGGAGAGAGAGTATGCTGCCTTCAGGATGATGGTCTACGATGCTCTTCCTCTCATGAGACAGGGGAAGACGAAGGAGGCCTCGCAGGTGATGGGAACAAGCGTTTCCGAGACAGAGTGCCTCTTCTCCTTCCTGAAGACTCTCACACCCTACCCGGGCGCCCGCTTCTCATCCGGACCCGAGCAGGTGATAATCCCGGACCTCAGCATAAAGCAGGAGGATGGAAGGCTCGTTCTCAGGATGAACGACTCCACACTTCCCATCCTCTCCATCGATGCAGGCTACCAGAACATGGCAAAGGAGTACTCAGGCGCAAGCAGCAGGGATGAGAAGGAGGCCAGCAGCTACCTCAAGAAGCAGATAGCAAGCGGAGAGAATCTCATCAGCCAGCTTGAACTCAGGAGAAGCACACTGGAGAAGGTCGGAAAGGTACTGATGCAGCGCCAGAAGGGCTTCTTCCTCTTTGGAAAGGGTTCCCTGAAGCCACTGACGCTCCAGGATGTTGCCTCCGAGATAGGAGTGCACGCAACTACAGTCAGCAGGATAACGACAAGCAAGTACATCGACACGGACTTCGGCATTCTCTCCCTGAAGTCCCTCTTCTCCTCCTCTGTTGGAAACAGCACCGGAGAGGACTACTCCAAGACAGCTGTCAAGGAGATGGTCAGGAAGATAATCGAGGAGAATACTACAGGAAAGAAGCTCTCCGACCAGAAGATAAGCGACATGCTGAAGGACAAGGGTATCTCATGCGCAAGAAGGACTGTAGGAAAGTACAGAGCCGAGCTGGGGCTCGACTCCTCCTTCGAGCGATAGCTACCTCTTCAGCTCCCACATCACCCTGGCTATGCATACTGCCGACATGATGAATGTCAGCAGATCGGAAAGCGGCATCGAATACAGAACACCATCGAGGCCGAAGAAGAGAGGAAGCAGCAGTGCAAGCCCCACTCCAAGCACGACCTCTCGGACCATCGAAAGGAGGGTCGACATGACCGCCTTTCCCAGAGCCTGGAGATAGATGAATGTCGCCTTGTTGATGCATGCAAGCACGATCATCGAAAGGTATATCCTGAAGGCCCTGACAGCAAAGGTCGTATAGTGGATCGATTCGTTCCTGGCTCCAAAGAGGGATATCAGGAAGAATGGGAAGAGCTCGACTATCAGAAGCGAAACAAGACCGATGATGGTCTCGTTCTGCAACAGCAGCTTGAACAGCAGTCTGGCTCTATCCTTTCTGCCCGCTCCCAGGTTGAAGCCTACAACGGGGATGCAGCCTGCT
>LVBC01000149.1 GCA_001604265.1 Spirochaetales bacterium Spiro_01 | reverse complement strand
CGAGTCTCTTAAAGCTTAAAACTGGCAGAAAGGAGGACTGCTGCAGTATTGTCCCATTTTCATGAAAATCGGTTGGATTGAGCGAAAAAAAATCAAAACTTATGAAAAAAGAAATGAATCCGGGTTGTATGTCTTTTCCACTACTGATATTATTTCGACAATTTGGACAATTATGGGGCACATTATGGGTAGGAATGGAAAGACACAGAACCGACTGGCAATAGACATGATAATCGCCATGGTCCTGGGTATTCTCGTCGGGCTTGTTTTCATGATGGTCAGAGAGAGGCTCGGAGCCGATTCAAGTACCTGGCAGGCGATCAACAGTCTGCTCTTCCAGGATATCTCGGCCAAGGGAGCGCACAGGGCTCTTGGACTCTTCTACATCTGTGGCCAGCTCTTTGTAAGGGCGCTTCAGGTCGTCATAGTTCCTATGGTCTTCACCTCGATAGTTCTTGCCATCACGGAGATCAAGGAAGCCTCGATGCTGGGAAGGATCACCGGCAAGACGATCGGCTGGTTCCTCATCACAAGCGGCATCGCACTCCTGCTTGCTGCTGTAGTCGGCTACATCTTCTACCTTGCGGGAGTCTTCCAGACCTCTGTAGAGGGAATCTCGGCCTCTTCGGGCTCCACAGGTTCTAATCCTCTCAATGTCATACTCAATATAATCCCGGTCAACATACTTGCCGCCTTCAGCGTGAACAACGGAGTTCTCTCCGTAGTCTTCATTGCAATTGTAGTCGCACTCTCGATGAACTTCTCCGGAATCGGAAAGGATTCGATGATCTACAAGCTCTGCCAGGAGGTCAGCCAGATCATCGTGCTGTTCCTGAACTTCGTCGTCAGGATATTCGGACCGGTTGCGATCTTCATGCTCCTCTCAAGGACCTTTGCGACCTACGGAATCGCATACCTGAGAAGCGCCGCCTCCTACGTGCTGATCGCAACGGCACTGCTGCTTCTATACCTCTTTGCCGGCTATCCTCTGATACTTGCAGTCGGCACAAGACTCAACCCATTCTGCTTCATAAAGAAGATATTCAAGGTAGTAGTATTCGGCTTCTCGACCTCCTCCTCTGCAGCAACCCTTCCCCTGAACATGGAGACGAACACAAAGGAGCTCGGAGTCGACAAGCAGGTCGCCTCCTTCGTGCTCCCGCTCGGAATGACAGTCAACATGGATGGAACCGCAATCATGCAGGTAGTTGCCACCCTCTTCATCGCAGGCTGTGCAGGATACCATGTATCTGCCTTCCAGCTCGTCGAGATCATGGTGCTTGCACTCATTGCAAGCGCAGGAACCCCAGCAGCTCCAGGAGCAGGTGCCGTCATTCTCTTCACCATCCTTTCGGGTGTCGGATTCACGAACGATGCTGCACTGATCGCCTACACGATCATCCTTGCCATCAACAGACCGATCGAGATGCTCGTAACAGCACTCAACTGCGTTGGCGACTCGGTCGCAGCCATCGCTGTTGCCAGAAGCGAAGGCAAGCTGGATGAGGCTGTCTACGACAGGATCGGCTGAGATATCTAGATATCGTCCTTCAGGGGAAGCCCATCGCGGCTTCCCTTTCTTATATCGAACGAGTAGGATGCGACAAGTGAAGCATAGTATTTCGCATACTGGAAAAAGCTGTCTGCAAGCAGGTTCGAATCACTCTCTGAAGCAAGTACAGGGTCTGTAATCGTAAGACGGATATCAAAAGAGAAGTTCTTTCCATATCTGTAGAGGTAGCCGAGCCTGATCTGGGTCATCACTATCGGATTCTCATCTGGAGCATCTAGTCCCCAGAGGTAGCTTAGGTCGACAAGGTTCACTCCGGCATACAGCCCACAGCCTTCAAGCAGGAAGCAGTCTGCTCCGACTGTCAGCCTGAAGCTCTGGACCGAGAGGTCTCTCGTCTCTCTCCTGTAGTACCCAAGGCCAAGAGTCAGCCTGAAGCCATCGTCGATGAATACTCCACTCTCTCCCCTTATTCCTATCCCCTCTCCCCTCATCGAGTCGAAACTCATCAGATCGAGACCAAGCTGGGCCTCAGTTGCGAAGAGGCCCAGCAGGGAGAAAAAGTGTATGAGGATTAGAATGAAACGTCTTCTCACAATCAAGAGTAGTAATGAAAAACGGGATGAAATCAGTCAATTTCATCCCACTTCAAGCGCATTTCGGTTATCTGGAACAACCAGCAGTGCCATCACTGCCTCATATATATAGTAGTATCTACTCTTCCGGCCATCCGATAGCCCTTCTGAGCTCGCCTTCCCTTAGAGCAAAATCCTTGCCTGCAAACTTCACTTCGCCCTTTTCTCCTTCCACTTCAAATGTGATTCCAGTGTGGAACTCATCGACCTTTCCAAGCGAATAGCCCTCTATAGAATCCACAGGAAATGAGTATTCGAGCTTGGCCTTTGCCACCCTGTCCCTCTTGTAGAAGAGCACGTTGCCTTCGAAGACCACCAGAAGGCCCTTGGAGAGAACGCACACAGGTCCATCCATGAAGATGTAGCCGGCCTTTATCGAGAAGAACTCCTTCGAGCCCAGCTTCCTCTCTACTTCCCGGAGGCTGACGCTATCCTCCAGGAACCTGAAAAGAACGACCCAGCCGATCATCAGAAGATAGAGGCTGTAGTAGATGATCCTGTTCTGTATTGGAACGAACAGTATCACTGCAAATGTAAGAACAAGAAGCAGCAGAACCAGTTTCTTCAGCATTTTTTATCCTTTGCTACGAATATATCAGAAAAAAGTTGAACAAAAAACACACTTTGAAATGGAGACGAGATACAGAGAATCAATTTTTTCGGAGGT
>LVBC01000148.1 GCA_001604265.1 Spirochaetales bacterium Spiro_01 | reverse complement strand
GGGCACATCATACCTTCGATCTTCATCGTCTTTTCGATCATCCTATTCTCCTCCTTATCCTTCCTGATTCCGGGATTCTGCTTTATCTTCCAGTCATGACCTGCGTCATGGACCTTTATGAGATTGAGTCTGAGGGCATTTGTCACAACGCAGAAGCTTGAAAGCGACATTGCAGCTGCACCGAACATAGGATTCAGCTTCCAGCTGAAGAGAGCTATGTAGCAGCCTGCTGCAAGTGGAATGCCTATGCAGTTGTAGAAGAAGGCCCAGAAGAGATTCTCATGGATGTTCCTTACACACTTTCTAGAGATTCTGATAGCACCTGATACATCCTTGAGACTGCTCTTCATCAATACGACATCCGCTGCATCGATTGCCACATCGGAGCCTGCCCCGATTGCAATTCCGATATCGGCCAATGTGAGGGCTGGAGCGTCGTTGATTCCGTCTCCGACCATGATGACCTTTCCTTCATTCCTATGGGCCTTGACTACATTTGCCTTGCCATCTGGAAGTACACCTGCAACGACCTCTTCGATACCTGCCTGATCGGCTATGGCACGTGCTGTCTTCTCGTTGTCTCCGGTCAGCATCACTACTCTCAGCCCCATGTTCCTGAGCTCTTCTACAGCCTCCCTACTGTCGCTCTTTATCCTGTCTGCAACAGTGATCATGCCGATGCTTTTGCCATTATAGCTGAATACTAGTGGTGTCTCTCCCCTTGCTGCAGCCCTATCTGCAGAGGCCTTCATGGCTGGAGATAGTCTGACAATCGAGTCTATGTATTTTACTGAACCACCAATTAGTTCTGATTCCTTACAAAGTGCCTTCAGACCATTGCCTGGGACTGCAGAGAATCCATTTACACTGTAAGGAGTTATGCCCCTCTTCTCGGCCTCCTCCACAATCGCCTTTGCAAGTGGGTGCTCACTCTGGGCCTCGAGGGAGTATGCCAGGGTAAGTAATTCATCCTCACTAACTCCATTTTCAGGTAAAAGAGAGGTTACAGAGGGCTTTCCTTCGGTTATCGTGCCGGTCTTGTCCAGAATAACGATCTGACTCTTTCCTGTTACCTCGAGACTGCTGGCAGTCTTGAAGAGAATGCCGTTCCTGGCACCTACTCCATTGGCGACCATTATGGCAACTGGAGTTGCAAGGCCCAGGGAACATGGACAGCTGATTACAAGCACAGAAACAGCCCTTGCGATTGCAAAGGAGATGCTCTGGCCCAGTGCCATCCAGACTATGAATGTGATGACCGAAATCGAGATGACTGCAGGCACGAAATAGCCCGATACAGTATCTGCAATCTTGGCAATCGGAGCCTTTGTTGCCGAGGCATCCGAGACCATCTTGATTATCTGGGAGAGTGTCGTATCCTCGCCGACCCTTTCAGCTACACAGCGGATGTATCCGGACTGGTTCATAGTGCCTGAATAGACCTTCGAATCGACCTCCTTGTCGACTGGGATGCTCTCTCCTGTAAGAGAGGATTCGTCGACTGCTGTAGAGCCTTCGATGACATGTCCATCAAGAGGGATCGCCTCTCCGGGGCGTACAGCGAAAATATCACCCTTCTGGACGCTTTCTATGTCGACCTCGACTTCTTTCCCATCCTTGACGACAGTGGCCGTTTTTGGGGCCATTTTCATCAGCCCCTTCAGCGCATCTGTCGTTCTGCCCTTGCTGTAGGCCTCAAGTGTCTTTCCTATTGTGATCAGGGTGAGGATCATCGCAGCCGACTCGAAGTAGAGATTCATGTGAAGGCTCATCAGGACCTCTTCGTTATTGGCATTCTTCGTCATCAGCATAAGACAGACGAAGGACCATACGAAGCTGACTCCAGAGCCCAGTGCGACCAGAGTGTCCATGTTGGGAGCCCTGTGCACAAGTCCCTTGAAGCCGCTTGTGAAGAACTTGCGGTTGATGAACATGATTATGAGTGCAAGCAGCATCTGGACTATTGCCTGTCCGATCGGATTTCCTCTGAAGAAGGGAATCATCGGCAGCCCCAGCATGGTCCCCATGCCGAAGTACATCAGAACTGCAAGAAAGAGTGCAGATGAGATGAGTCTCTTCTTCAATGCTGGAGTCTCTCTGTCAACGAGGGAATCCTCTTCTGAAGATTTCGATCCGCTTTTCGCAGCACCCTTGACCGAGGCACCATAGCCGGCATCGACTACTGCCTTTATGATTGCCTCATCACTGGCTGTTCCCTCTATGCCCATCGAGTTGGTAAGCAGGCTGACAGAGCAGCTTGTCACACCATCCACCTTGCTCACAGCCTTCTCGACTCTGGCAGAGCAGGCAGCACAGCTCATTCCCGTTATATCGAAATTGCGCACTCTCCTACCTCCTTCTACTTCATGAACTTCTTCATGATATCCATCAGTTCCCCGATGGACTCCTCGTCCTTTCCTCTCCTGATGTCGTCAACGACGCAGGTATGAATGTGCCTGGAAAGGATCTCGCGTGAAAGAGAGGAGAGAGCTGCATTTGCGGCAGCAACCTGTGTAAGGATATCGATGCAGTAGGCATCCTCATCCAGCATCTTCCTGATGCCTCTGAGCTGGCCCTCTACTCTGGCTATCCTGTTGACGAGCTTTCTGTGCTCCTCTCTCGATCTTTCTGTGTGCCTGACGGCACAGCTGCAACTGTTTTCCATGGCCTCAATATATACCCCATGGGGGTATAATGACAACCCCTATTCTTCACTTGATTTTTTCTTCGTACAGGTTTAAGTTCTACTTCCTGTATGGCTGTTGACTTGAAAAAAGAACTGAATCCGGAACAGGCTGCTGCGGCAGATAGGATAGAGGGGCCAAGCCTC
>LVBC01000147.1 GCA_001604265.1 Spirochaetales bacterium Spiro_01 | reverse complement strand
ATAGAAGAGGTTTCTGAAACTCGAGCCGCTTCTCCACCAGCCATTCTGGAACTTCATGTACAGAAGAAGGTAGACAAGAAGTGGCAGATTCAATAAAGAGAGCTTCAGAAGCGATAGGACAAGCTTGTAAAGGTATCTGAAATGAACAAGCACAAGGTATATTGCAAGCGATGCTGAAGATGAGACGACAAGTGCTTTTGAAAGCGCTTCTGGCCCATCGCCGTTCTTTATGAAGAAAAGGGTCGCAAGGATATCGATGATGGTGGAAAGCAGAGAGACAGAAACAGTCGTCCAGTATCTTCCCTCTGCCTGGAGAAAGCGCTGCAGTATGCCTGAGAAGGACTGCGGTATCATCGCAATCAGATAGAAGAAGAGCACTGAGTATGTCAGCAGAGTGTCCTCGTATGTGAACTGCCCGCTCTGCAGTAGAACAGCTATGCACTCGCGACCAAAGACGACGAGCAGCAGCGCGGATGGCAGGAGGAAGGTGAAAAGATAGGAGAAGGCCTCGAGAAGGCTCTTCTGCTTCTCCTCTCTGGAGCGTGCATTTGCAAAGGCCGGAAAGTAGACACCTGCAATGGATGCGAAGAAGATTCCATACGGTGTCTGGTAGAAGATTATCGAATTCGAGTAGGCAGAGATCGAACCGACTGCAAGACCTGAGGCGATGAACAGTGTTATCTGCTGGGAGACGACAAGTATCATCGAGTTTATCGTTGCAGGTGCGAAATCTGAAAGCACCTTGAGAAAATCCTGATCCCTGAAGTGGAAATCCAGTCTGAATCTGAGTCCCCTTCTTCTGATTGCGACATAGCATACGAGCAGCTGCATGAGAGAACCTGTAACTGCACCTATGGCCATTGCCATGTATCCAAGGCCGGGACCAAGCGAAAGGACCGAGATTATGACAGAAAGCGTGAATGCAATTGGAGATGCGCTTGCTGCCAGAAATCTTGCTCTTGCCTGAAGCAGGGATGCGAATATCGATGAAAGCGATATGAAGACAAGGAACAGCGTGAAAAAAGGAAGAAGCCTGGCTGCTATCTGTATCTGCTCTTCGGATGAGAACGAGGACAGCACTCTTGTTATCTTCTCCGAATACAGAGAGATAAGAAGGATCAGAGGAAGAAAGATCGAAAGCTGGAATGTGATTATTATCGAAGAGAGTCTCTGACTTCTTTCGACATCCTCGCTGCATCTTGCGAATGCTGGAAGGTATGCAGTCGTGAAGGCTCCCTCGGCAAATAGCTTCCTTGCGTTGTTCGGAAGGTTGTATGAGAAGTTTATCGCATCTGTGATGTACCCTGCACCGAAGACTGTCGATATTGCTCTTGCCTTGAATATCCCAAGGAATCTCGAGATGAAGGTGCAGACCATCATCACAAGAGAGCTGCGTTCACTCCTGGCCATAGAATCCTGCTAGGTACTCCTTCTTGAAGGAAGCGAATCTTCCTTCCCTGATCGACTGCTTGATCCTCTCGAGGAAGGTATAGAAGTACTGGAGGTTGTGCTCCGTGCAGAGCATGCCACCAAGCATCTCATTGCACTTCACAAGGTGGTGCACATAGGCCCTTGAGTACTTCTGGCAGGCTGTGCAGGTACAGCCTGCCATCAGAGGCCTGTCATCGAACTTGAAGATGGACTTCTTCATCGTAAGCACACCCTGGTCCGTGAAGACAGCGCCGTTACGGGCCATTCGGGTCGCAAGCACACAGTCGAAGAGGTCGATGCCATTCTCGACACAGGTCAGTATGTAGTCTGGAGAGCCGATTCCCATCACATACCTTGGCTTTTCGGGAGTTATGAACTGGGATGTATAGCCAACGAAGTCAGTGAACCTCTGCTTGCTTTCACCGACTGAAAGTCCTCCGATCGCGATTCCTGGAAAGTCCATCTCGGAAAGTGTCTGGGCAGACTCCTTCCTGAGGTCCTCATAGAAGTTTCCCTGCACGATTCCGAAGAGATTTCCGTTGAAGGCCTCTCCCAGACGGTCCCTCTCTCCTATGGACCTCTCTGCCCAGAGCTTGGTGATCCTCCAGGCCTCCTTGGCGGCCCTGTAATCGATATCGGGCGGAGTGCAGACATCGAGCACCATGCAGATATCGGAATTGATGATGTTCTGGATATCGACGACCTTCTCTGGTGTGAAGATGTGCTTCGAACCATCTATATGGGACTGGAAGGTGACTCCGGCATCCTTTATCTTCCTGAGACCCGATAGCGAGAAGACCTGGAAGCCCCCGGAGTCGGTAAGGATGTTGTAGTTCCAGTTCGAGAAGCGGTGTATACCTCCGAACTGCTTCATCACCTCCATCCCCGGTCTGAGATATAGGTGGTAGGTGTTCGCCAGGATTATCCTGTAGCCGATGTCCCTGACTCTGTCGTGATGGATTCCCTTGACTGTCGCATTCGTTCCGACCGGCATGAATGCAGGTGTCTCTATCCTTCCATGTGGAAGGTCTATGTAGCCAAGTCTGGCATTGGTCTCACTGTCCTGGAGCAGCTTTGTGAATATTTTCCTAGGCATTTCTCGTCCCTATCAGCTTCATGATGGAAACAAGAAGAGCAGAAAGGAGCACTGGACCCAGGAGGTACACATACTCGGATGTGAATCCCTGCTTCGTCGTTATCGCAAGGACCATCTGTGCAACGTAGTATACGACAGCAGTACAGAGGGACTGGATTATCGAGAAGAGGAAAACGTTCTTCTTGAATCTGTAACTCATTGAACACGAAATGAGCATCAATATCAAGACTTGGTACGGAGAGAAGAGCCTGTCATAGAGGTCGACTATATTCTCTCTGTACGCTCTGATATCTAGCAGCTTCATCCTCCTGAGATAGTTTCTCGCATCCTCATACGGCATCGTCTTTATCGTTCCCGATAGATTCCTGAAGAGGCGCGGCTCAAGGTGGTATCTCTCATCAGAGTAGCTTTCAAGACGCTGGACGCTGACCTTGTCGAGGTCGTCGAAGCTGAATAGATTCACATCCGTGAAGACCCAGAGCCTCTTTTCTTCATCGAACCTTCCTCTCTTTGCTTCCAGCCTTGAAACTATCCTTCCATCTTCATGGTCGACTATCGTCACATTGGTAAGCGAGCTTGTCGCCTCTATGAAGGCAGATGCATGAAGTATGTAGTTCTCTTCAGTATCCTGGATGTTCACATTCCTGTTGTCGAAGGTGCTGCTCCTTCCAAAGAGCTCTTCTCTCTTCGTATCGTGCTTTATCATGAGGTCGATGAAGAAGTTCTCGAAGAGGTATGCAAAGAGAATGGAAAGCAGGATCGCAAGTATCAGAATCGGCCTTATCAGCCTTCTGTAGCTTATTCCAGAGTTGTAGAAGACTATCATCTCGTTGTTGGCATACAGCTGGGATAGAAGAAATGTGGTCGCAAAGAGGAACGAGATCGAGGAGACCATCATCATGTACTCTGGAACCCCCAGAAGTGCCATCTTGATCACCTCGATAAGTGCAGTATTCGAATTCACGATCAGGTTCATGTCCATGAAGAGCTGGACTGCAACGACAAGAAGCGTGCAGATGAAGAGAGTCGAGAGACCATACTTCAGAATCGCAGATGCAATATACCTGTCCAGTCTCTTCATATGTTCCTCCTGCGGATGACGAGGATGACAAGCCCAAGAAGCACCATCGTGATATCCGGAAGCCACATCAGCGCACCTGCGTTGAAGCTGAGGTTGAAGGCTCCAAGCTGGCAGGCAAAGAGATAGTACCAGTAGAGGACTGCGAGGAGTGTCGCGGCACCAAAGCCGACAAGTCTTCCATGCCGTATCCTCAGCGTCGCAATTGAAAGCGAGAGAATAGTAAGAGAGAGAGCTGCAAAGGATAGAGCGAACTTCTTGTTGAGCTCTGTCGAATAGTACTTCAGATAGAAGCCTGTCGGCTGTACAGGGCCAAGCTGCTCGAGCTCGACTGCATATCTCTCTATATCCCTTCTGTTCCTTTTCAGTGAAGCCTCGTCCTTTGAGGAGTATATGCCACTTGCGATATCGAGAAGCTTCTCTTCCCTGTTCCTGTGGTACTGGAGGCGGTCCTGCTTTGTATCCTCCCACCTCTCCCTGATAAGAGCAAGGAGCTCCTTCGAGCTTCTGTTCCCAGGTGCATCGCTTGTCAGGGCCGGAACCTGCCTCGAAAAGTCGAGATAGAGTTCGGCGCTCTTTGCATCTGCAAGTGTCCAGTTAGCTATATTCTTCTCATGGATGAAGATACGAGGGTCTTCAAGTTCAAGGTCGTAGATGAACCTGTCGCTGTCGAGAAGCGACAGTCGTCCACTTCTTGCAGAGAGAGTCTCAAGGTTGTCGTTCTTGGATGAGATGAGCACTACATCGTATATCCTATCCTTTTCCACTCTGCCATTTGACAGGACCATGGGGCCTATGCTGTTAACACCCCCTTCCCTCAGCTCGAAGGTCGGAAGGTCCCTCATCACTCTCAAGAGTGTGTTCTTGTAGGCCTTGGAGGAGTATGGAAGCAGATAGTCTGCAACGTAGAGCGTTGCAAGCGACAGGAGGATGGAGAGAACAATGAGTACCCTGAAGACCTTTCCTACTGGTATTCCAAGGCTTCTCATTGCAAGCAGCTCATTCGAGCCTGCAAGCTCTCCAAGGATCATCGCAGATGCAGTAAGGGTCGCAAATGGGATGACGTACTGCATGAACTGCGGAATTGCAGCAGATACAAGCACAAGCATCGTGGAAGGATCCACGTTCTTCAGCATTACTTTCCTGACAAGTACAAGTATCTGGTTTATGAAGAATATGAAGAAGTAGAAGATGAAGGAGACAGCAAAGGAGTTTGCAAACTCCCTTGCTATATAGAATTCAAGTCTCCTGTATGTACTTCCTCTCGACATCTAGACTCCAGTGGAACCGAAGCCTCCACTCTGTCTTTCAGTTTCGTCCAGAGCTGCGACCTTTGTAAAGGAGGATCTTTCGACCTTCTGAACTACAAGCTGTGCGATCCTGTCCCCATTGTGGATAGTGAATGGCACCTTGGAGTGGTTTATGAGTATGACCTTCACCTCCCCTCTGTAGTCGCTGTCGATAGTGCCTGGTGCGTTCAGGACAGTTATTCCATTCCTGAATGCAAGTCCTGAGCGTGGGCGTACCTGTACCTCGTAGCCTTCGGGGATGGCCATGAAGATTCCGGTCGGAATGCCGGCCCACTCTCCTGGAGATAGAACATAGTCGTCTACAAGAAATGCCGATACATCAGCACCGGCACTTCCCTCTGTCTGATAGGATGGAGCCCTGGCCCCATCCTTCAGTGTTATCTTTATATCGGTCAATTCTTCTTCTCTTCTGGAAGTGCATCAACATAGGAGAGGTTGAGGCGATCCATTCTGTCGATCTCGATGAGCTTTACATCGACCTCCTGTCCTACCTGGAGCACGTCGGAAACCTGCTTTACTCTGGTCTTTGCAAGCTTGGAGATGTGGCAGAGACCCTCCTTGCCTGGAAGGATCTCGATGAAGGCGCCGAAGTCGACGATTCTCTTGACTGTACCATGGTAGATCTTGCCGACCTCTGGCTTCTCGATGATTGCAAGAACAAGTCTCTTGCCTGCCTGGGCAGAGGCATTGTTGCTGCCATAGATCATGACTGTGCCATCGTCGTCGATGTTGATTTCGGCACCGGACTGCTGAGCGATGCTCTTGATTGTCTTTCCACCGGTTCCGATGACAGCACCGATCATCTCTTCAGGTACCTTTACAGAGAGCACCTTTGGAGCAAGCTCGCTAACTTCGGCTCTAGGAGCTGGAAGTGTTTCTGCCATGATTCCAAGGATGTGCATTCTGCCCTCCTTGGCCTGCTGGAGTGCCTTGCTCATGATCTCAGGTGTTACACCTGCGATCTTGATATCCATCTGGAAGGCTGTGATACCGTCCTTTGTACCAGCTACCTTGAAGTCCATGTCGCCAAGGTGGTCCTCCTCGCCAAGGATATCCGAAAGGATTACGTATCTTGAGTAGTCGGCACCCTCGGTGATGAGACCCATTGCGATGCCTGCAACTGGCTTGGAGATTGGTACACCTGCATCCATAAGTGAAAGACAGCCGCCACATACAGAAGCCATTGACGAGGAGCCGTTGGATTCCATGATCTCGGAAACGACTCTGACAGTGTATGGGAAATCCTCCTTCTTTGGGATGACACCCTCGAGGGCTCTCTGTGCAAGGTGACCGTGACCGATCTCTCTTCTGCCCGTTGTAAGTCTTCCGCACTCGCCAACAGAGTATGGTGGGAAGTTGTAGTGGAGCATGAAGTTGGAGAAGGTCTTCTCGCCGTCGATGGTATCGAACATCTGCTCATCCTGTGCAGTTCCGAGTGTCGTTATTGCAAGGGACTGTGTCTCGCCTCTTGTGAAGAGTGCTGAGCCGTGTGTGCATGGAAGTACGCCGACTTCACAGGTGATAGGCCTGATCTCGGTGACCTTTCTGCCATCGGTCCTGACACCGTCGTCGAGGATAGAGGAGCGAAGGATGTGGTACTCCATGTCATCGAAGAGGGCAGCAAGCTGTCCAGGTCTCTTCGGATCCTCTGCGATAAGCTCTGCAAAGTGCTCCTTTACCTTGTTGTGTGCCTCTTCAAGTGCAGCATAGCGGTTCATCTTGCCCTTTACGAAGGATGCTTCCTTCTCGAGTGGAAGAGCGAACTCTCTGACTGGCTCAAGCCAGGAGAGGTCCTCTGTGATGTCCATCAGAGGAAGCTTCTCCTTGCCGCAGAGCTCTCTCATCTTCATCTGTGCCTCACAGATGGTGGTAATTACAGGCTGTGCTGCAGCAATTGCATCGAGCATGTTCTGCTCGGAAACTTCTTTTGCACCACCCTCGACCATCGTGATTCCATCGTGGGTTCCTGCAACGACGATGTCGAGCTTTGCCTGAGGAAGCTGCTGGAAGGTCGGGTTGATGACATACTTGCCGTCGATGAGTGCGACTCTGACAGCTGCGATCGGTCCATAGAATGGGATATCGGAGATGGTGACAGCACAGGAGGCTGCGTTGATTGCAACGATATCCGGGGTGTTGGTCATATCGGTGGAGACGACTGTCGGAACGATCTGGATCTCTCGGCCGAATGCCTTGTCGAAGAGAGGTCTCATTGGTCTGTCGATGAGTCTTGAGACCAGAATCTCCTTGTCCTTGGGCTTGGATTCTCTCTTGAGGAAGCCTCCAGGGATCTTGCCAGCTGCATAGTACTTCTCATTGTACTCGACTGAAACTGGTACATAGTCGATAGGCTCCGATGGTGCCTCTCCGCAACAGACTGTT
>LVBC01000146.1 GCA_001604265.1 Spirochaetales bacterium Spiro_01 | reverse complement strand
CTCGGAAGCATCCTTGTAGGTGTCTCTTGGGTCGAGAATCTCAGTAGCAACACCCTCGAGAACGGTAGGAATCTCGAAATTGAAGTATGGGAGAGTCTTGGTCGGAGCGTTCTTGATTGCACCGTTGAGAATTGCATCGATGATACCTCTGGTATCCTTGATGGAGATTCTCTTTCCTGTTCCGTTCCAGCCGGTGTTGACGAGGTATGCCTTTGCACCGCTCTTCTCCATTCTCTTTACAAGCTCTTCTGCATACTTGGTCGGGTGGAGCTCAAGGAAGGCCTGGCCGAAACAAGCGGAGAAGGTCGGAGTTGGCTCGGTGATACCTCTCTCGGTACCAGCAAGCTTTGCTGTGAAGCCAGAGAGGAAGTAGTACTTGGTCTGCTCTGGGGTGAGGATGGATACTGGAGGAAGAACACCGAAAGCATCAGCAGAGAGGAAGATTACATTCTTTGCCTCTGGTGCGGATGAGATAGGCTTTACGATGTTCTTGATGTGGTTGATCGGGTAGGAAACACGTGTATTCTCGGTGACGGACTTGTCAGCGAAGTCGATCTTTCCATTCTTGTCGACAGTGACGTTCTCAAGAAGAGCGTTCCTCTTGATTGCGTTGTAGATATCCGGTTCGGAGTCCTTGTCGAGGTTGATTACCTTTGCATAGCAGCCGCCCTCAAAGTTGAATACGCCGTTGTCGTCCCAGCCGTGCTCGTCATCGCCAATGAGAAGTCTCTTTGGATCGGTGGAGAGTGTGGTCTTGCCGGTTCCGGAGAGGCCGAAGAAGATTGCTGTGTTCTTGCCCTCCATGTCGGTGTTTGCAGAGCAGTGCATTGCAGCGATGCCCTTGAGTGGGAGGTAGTAGTTCATCATGGAGAACATACCCTTCTTCATCTCGCCACCGTACCAGGTGTTGATGATGACCTGCTCTCTGGAGGTGATGTTGAATGCAACAGCAGTCTCGGAGTTGAGGCCCATCTCCTTGTAGTTGTCGACCTTGGCAAGGGATGCTGTGTAGACGACGAAGTCAGGCTTGAAGTTGGCGAGCTCCTCTTCGGTAGGAACGATGAACATGTTCTTTACGAAGTGTGCCTGCCAAGCGACCTCCATCATGAATCTGATGGCCATTCTGGTGTCCTTGTTTGCACCGCAGAATGCATCGACAACGAAGAGTCTCTTGCCGGAGAGTTCCTTCTGAGCGATCTTCTTGAGAGTCTCCCAGTTCTCCTGTGAGAGTGGGTGGTTGTCGTTCTTGTAGCCCTCGGTTGTCCACCAGACTGTATCCTTGGAGTTCTCGTCCATGACGATGTACTTGTCCTTTGGAGATCTGCCAGTGTAGATACCAGTCATGACGTTGACTGCACCAAGCTCAGTTACCTGTCCCTTCTCATAGCCAGTAAGGTCCTTTCTGGTCTCCTCCTTGAAGAGGAGCTCGTAGGAAGGATTGTGGACAATCTCGGTTGTCCCGGTAATGCCGTACTTTGTAAGATCAATATTTGCCATATTATTCTCCTGCAATTAATCTATACGAATAAACGATTTCATTCTATTTGTAGACACAAAATAAACTAAATTTCCACAAAGTGCTAGTAGGTACGACTAACACTTTCCAATTATTTGAGGTTTTACACCCACCTTATTCCAATACAGACAGGCTTTATGTGAAATGATTCCCATATTTCAGGTATTGGTGAAGGAAGATGTTCCCAGAATATCGATATAGGGAGCTTTTCTGCCCTGGACAGTGCAGTGATCACATGTGGGTGTGAGTGAAGGCACCGCGCCTCAGAAGGATGAAGTATCCGACTGTAAGGAAGATCGCCATGGCAGTCCAGGTCAGCGGCTCTGTAAGTATCACTGCCTGGTATCCGACCTTCGGTACGATGAAGAGACCCGACACAAGCTTTCCGAAGAGCTCGATGCAGGAGGAGAGGACCGGAATGATCCTCCTTCCCAGCGACTGCAGCGAGTTGCGGAAGATGTAGACAAGGGCAACGACCGGATAGAAGAGAACGCAGGTCCTGAAGTACCTTTCGCTCCAGCCGAGGATGACAGCGTCTCCTGTATTTGCAATAAGGGCAGCAAAGCTCCTGGCAAAGGTGTAGGCGAAGAGAATGCAGAGGAGGGACCAGAAAAGCTGGAGCATGAAGGTTATCCTGAAACCCTTTCTGACCCTGTCGATTCTCCCGGCTCCATAGTTCTGGCTTGTGAAGACAGCAGTCGCCTGCCCCAGCGTGGAGGATGGTATGTTCGTCGCCTCGAACATCTTCCTTGAAGCGGTGTGCGATGTTATCACAACAGTTCCAAGTGCGTTTATCGAGCGCTGCAGGATCACTGTTCCGACCTGGTAGACCGAGGACATTATCCCGAACGAAATTCCGGTCGCAAGCATATCGAGATAGACGCCGAGCCTGACTCTGAGCTCCTCTCTTCCAGGCAGGTAATCGGGATAGACCCTGACAATATATATTATCGAAAGCGTGGCGGAGACCAGCTGCGAGAGCACTGTTGCAAGTGCAGCCCCCTCCACACCCATGCCGAGGACGCAGATGAAGAGAAGATCGAGCAGGATGTTGAGAAAGCTCGAGACAATGAGAAAGTACAGTGGTACCCTGCTGTTTCCAAGGCTCCTGAGATAGCCTGCGCACATATTGTAGATGACAGTCGCAGAGAGGCCGCAGATGGATACGAAGATGTACATATGGGCCATATGGAAGATGTCATTTGGCGTCTTCAGCCATACAAGCAGGCCCCTTACTGCAAGCAGCGCGACGAGTGTAAGGAGAAGAGAAAGCAGGACATCGAGGACGACCATCACACTCGTGCACCTCTTCAGCTCCCTCATGTTCTCGCCACCGAAGGCCCTTGAGATATGGAGTGAAAAGCCGTGGTTCACTCCGATTGCGAACGAGAGCAGCATCGATGAGATCGCACTGACAGAGCCGATTGCAGCAAGCCCCCTTTCGCCGATGAAGTGGCTTGCTATCATGGCATCTGCCAGGACGTACAGCTCCTGGAGAGCCGAGCCTATGAAGAGCGGAAAGGCAAAGGTGACAATGTGCGAGAATGCACTGCCCTCCGTCATTCTCACGCTTCTCGATCTGTTCATGGGCAGAAGATTATTACTATTGCACCTGCCTGGCAATATCCCGCTCTTCGAAGGCCATGGCAATCTGCTCTGCTGTTATCGGAAGCTCGTAGAAGCGCTTTCCGGTCGCATTGAATACTGCCTCCTGGATTGCAGGAGCTGGCGGGTTGAGAACGACCTCTCCACAGGACTTGGCACCAAAGGGTCCCTGCTCCTCGAAGCTTGGAGCGAACTCGACATTCATCCTGGGAGCATCCAGCCTTGTCGGTATCCTGTACTGCATCAGCGACTTCTCCCTTGGCATTCCATTTGCGCCGTAGTTGATATCCTCATACAGTGCCATTCCGATTCCCTGAAGAGCACCTCCCTCGACCTGTATCTTCACGAGATTCGGGTTGATCGGTGTCCCACAGTCGATGCATGCATTGTATTCGAGTACCTTTGTCTCCCCTGTCAGGGTATCGATCTCCACTTCGACAGCAGCTGCCATGACAGGTGGTGGAGAGGCTGGATTGGAGTGATGTGCAAAGGCCTCGAGCTCCATTCCATCATGTCCGCACTGGAAGGCCCAGACGAGCTCCTCGAGCGAGATCGAACTCTCTCCCGAGAAGACCTTCGAGCCATCGAAGTCGACGCTTTCAGCAGGAACACCGAGGCATGAGGCCCCTGCTTCCTTTATCTTCTCGATGAGCTTGTGTGCGCACATCTCGACAGTCTTTCCCGTTATGAAGGTAGTACTTGATGCGTACGAGCCGGAGTCATATGCTGATGCATCCGTATCTCCAGAGAGGATGACGATATTCTCATACGGGCACATCAGCACCTCTGCAGCGATCTGCGAAAGCACAGTATCTGCACCCTGTCCCATATCGCCAACGCCGGAAAGGATGGTGTAGTGTCCCTCATCGTTGAGCTTTATCCTGCACGAACCGACATCGATGCCTGAAATACAGGAGCCCTGGAGCGCCATTGCAAGGCCCATCGAGCGGACCTTGCCATTCTTCAAATCCCTGACAGGGAACCTCTCATCCCAGTGGCTCATCTCTCTGACCTTCTTCAGACAGTCATCCAGACGACAGCTCGTATTCCTTTCACCATAGTAGGCAGGCATTATGTCTCCCTGCTTTACCACATTCTTCAGCCTGAGCTCGATCGGATCCATCTTCAGTCTGTCTGCAAGCTCGTTGACTGCAGACTCGAGAGCATTGACACCCTGTGTCGCACCGAAGCCCCTGTAGGCACCCGCTGCCTGATGATTCGTATAGACGACATCGTAGGTGAATCTCCACCCCTCGAGCTTCCTGTACATCGAGATGGCCTTTGTTCCTACAAGACCGGCGGTCGCAAAGCCATGCTCGCTGTATGCACCGCTGTCGGAGAGCACATTCATCTCGATCGCTCTTATCTTTCCATCCCTGCTGGCACCGAGTCTCACATGTGTCTCCATCTGATGGCGCGGCGAGGATGCGATGAGAGCCTCCTCCCTCGTATAGACCAGCTTGCAGGGTCTTTTCGTCTTCCAGGTGACGAAGGCCGGGAAGAACTCGCAGACAAGTGTCTGCTTTGCACCGAAGCCACCACCGATTCTTGGCTTGACCGACCTGACACGGGAAGCAGGAATTCCAAGTGCCCTGGCGATTATCCTTCTGACATGGAATGATATCTGGGTCGATGCAACGACCACGAGTCGACTGTATGCATCGATATAGCAGTAGGCCCTGAAGGTCTCCATTGGGACCTGGTTCACTGCCTTCGTGTGGTAGGTCCTGTCTATGACGACATCGCAATCGGAAAGGATTCCATCGATGCTCTCATCCCCCATGATGTCTTGCGAAACAAGGTTCCTTCTGTTGTCCGCACCTACTGAAGCGAGACACTCCCAGTTCTCTTCAGGATGGACCAGAACAGGGTTATCCTTCGCAGTATGGTAGTCAAGTACTGCTGGCAGAACATCGTATCTGACCTTGATAAGCTTTCTTGCCCTCTCTGCTGCCTCCTCTGTCTCGGCAGCTATGAGCGCAACGGCATCGCCTGCATAGCGAACATGCCTGTCGAGCACAAGTCTGTCATGCGCACTCGTCTCCGGGTAGGTCTGACCTGCACTTGTGAACCTTGGCATATTCTGGTCGACATCCTCCCAGGTGTAGATGGCCACAACGCCTGGAACAAGCAATGCGGCCTTCGTATCCACTTCGGCAACAATCGCATTTGCATGTGGAGACCTCAGCACCTTCACGATGAGGCAGTTTGCTGGAGCAAGGTCCTCGCAGTAGACCGGCTTTCCAGAAAGAAGAGCCATCGAGTCCTTCTTGCTTACGGAGGTATTGACTATCTTCATACGCCCTCCTTGCTGAGGCTGTTGGCATACTCGACATACTTCATGATTCCAATAAGCTGTCCCTGATAGCCTGAGCATCTGCAGAGGTTGCCCGAGAGGTACTTGAGAACCTCATCCTCTGTAGGATTCGGATTCTCCCTGAGCAATGCAATCGTGTTCATCATGTAACCGGGGTTGCAGAATCCGCACTGCTCTGCGCCCTCTCCTGCGATGAACCTTCCTATCTCCTCGGCCTCCTTCTGCACTCCCTCGAGAGTCGTGATATTGTGGCCATCGGCCCTGGCTGCAAGCATGCTGCAGGAGAGGATAGGCTTTCCATCGAGAAGCACTGTGCACATGCCGCAAATCGAGGATGAGCAGCCGCACTTCACACTGAAAAGACCTCTGTCTCTCAGGAACTGGTAGAGAGTGGCACCTGCATCGACATGCGCCTTTACTCTGCTTCCATTTATTGTCACTTCGATCAGCATACAGCACCTCCAATCTCGCTAAGTGCCCTCTTCAGAAGCCCCTTGAGGAGTCTGGCCCTGTACTCTCTGCTTCCCTTTGCATTCGATCCGAGAGCTATTCCCTTGACAGCAAGCTTCACAACACTGTCGATACTTTGATCTGTGATTTCAGGAAGGAAAAGTGAGGCCTCGCCATCCTCTCCCTTCAGAAGCATTGCCTTTCCAGGTCTTGCTCCGCAGGAAAGATACAGTCTTCTGTCACTGTACCTTGCACAGAGTGTGAGTGAAGGGAAATCGGTCTGCTGCATTCGCACGCTCTGGTATGAGACACGAGAAGGTGTCTTTCTGACG
>LVBC01000145.1 GCA_001604265.1 Spirochaetales bacterium Spiro_01 | reverse complement strand
TACGGAAATAAATGCAGAAGGGTGGAGAAAATGAATTCCCCCAGACCGAAGCCTGGGGGAATAACAACAATTTCGAGACTTTATCTAGTCTTATGCATCAGCATAGAGGTCGACAAGCTTTACGAGGTGGTCATATCTGGCCTTTGCTTCTTCCTCGTTGCGCTTGAAGAGTACGTCTGCTCTCTGTGGGAATTCTCTTGTGAGTCTATTGTATCTAGCCTCGTTCATGAGGAACTCCTGATATCCGCCGGCTGGAGCCTTGGAATCGAGAGTGAACTTCTTGCCAGTAGCTGCTGGGTTGTACCTGAAGAGGTTCCAGTAACCACAGTCAACAGCCTTCTTCATCTCTTTCTGGCAGTTTGTCATACCACCCTTGATGGAGTGCATCTCACATGGTGCGTAACCGATGATGAGCGATGGGCCGTTGTAGGCTTCTGCTTCAGTGATTGCCTTGATTGTCTGGTTTGGATTTGCACCCATTGCAACCTGGGCAACATAGACGTAGCCATACTGCATTGCGATCTCGGAGAGGGACTTCTTCTTTACTTCCTTACCAGCAGCTGCGAACTGTGCAACCTGACCGATGTTGGAAGCCTTGGAAGCCTGTCCACCAGTGTTGGAGTAGACCTCGGTATCGAATACGAATACGTTGACATCCTTCTTGGAAGCAAGTACGTGGTCGAGACCACCGTAACCGATATCGTATGCCCAACCGTCACCACCGAAGATCCATACGGACTTCTTGTTGAGGTATGCCTTCTTCTCGAGGATTTCCTTTGCAGAGTCGCAATCTGTCTCTTCGAGGGCCTTTACGAGAGCCTTGGAAGCTTCAGTGTTCTTGCTGCCGATCTCCTTGGTATCGAGCCAAGCCTTGGCTGCTGCCTTGAGCTCGTCGGATGCCTTGTCGCAATCTGCAATCTCTGCGATCTTTGCTGCGAGATCCTCTCTGATCTTGTCCTGGCCGATGAACATGCCAAGTCCGTGCTCTGCGTTATCCTCGAAGAGGGAGTTGCACCATGCTGGACCATGTCCTTCCTTGTTTGTTGTATAAGGAGAAGTGGAAGCAGGGCCGCCCCAGATTGAGGAACAACCAGTTGCGTTGGAGATGTACATTCTGTCTCCGAAGAGCTGGGTAACAAGTCTAGCGTAGGAGGTTTCTGCACAACCTGCACAGGAGCCGGAGAACTCAAGCAGTGGCTGGTAGAACTGGCTGCCCTTGACTGTTGCATCCTGGAGCTCTGTCTTCTCGGAGACCTTTGCGACACAGTAGTCGAAAGCTGCCTGCTGTGGCTTCTCGCCTTCCATTGGAACCATTGTAAGTGCGCCAACTGGACATACACCGGCACATACGCCGCAACCCATACAATCGAGAGGGGAGACAGCCATTGTGAACTGATATACACCCTTGCCCTTGCCAGCCTTTACAGGAACGATCTTTGTGACCTCTGGAGCAGCCTTGGCCTCTTCGTCTGTGAGAGCGAATGGTCTGATGGTTGCATGTGGACATACATAGGAGCACTGGTTGCACTGGATACACTTTGCAGCATCCCAGGTAGGAACTACTACAGCAACGCCTCTCTTCTCGTAAGCTGCTGCACCAAGCTCGAACTGACCGTCGACGTGATCCATGAATGCGGATACTGGGAGGCTGTCGCCGTCCATCTTGTCGATTGGATCGAGAATGTTGGTGACCATCTTGACGAGCTCTGGCCTGCCCTCGTGAGCAGCTGGAGCCTTCTTGTCGACAGCCTCTGCCCAATCAGCAGGAACATCGATCTTCTTGAATGCGGAAGCACCGAGGTCGATTGCCTTGTAGTTCATCTCGACGATATCCATACCCTTCTTGGAGTAGGAGGCCTTTGCCTTCTCCTTCATGTGCTCGATAGCCTCTTCCTGTGGCATTACCTTTGCAAGGGTGAAGAATGCGGACTGGAGAATTGTGTTGGTTCTCTTGCCCATGCCGATCTTCTGTGCGAGGTCGATAGCATCGATAGTGTAGAGCTGGATGTTGTTCTTTGCGATATATCTCTTGGAAGCTGCATCGAGGTGCTCGTTGAGCTCTTCTGGAGTCCACTGGCAGTTGATCATGTAGACGCCATTTGGCTTGACATCCTGGACCATCTTGAAGCCCTTCTGGACGTAGGATGGGTTGTGGCAAGCTACGAAGTCAGCCTTGTTGATATAGTATGGGGACTTGATTGGATGATCACCGAATCTGAGGTGGGAGATCGTAACACCACCGGTCTTCTTGGAGTCATACTGGAAATAAGCCTGTACATACTTGTCGGTGTAGTCGCCGATGATCTTGATGGAGTTCTTGTTGGCACCAACGGTACCGTCACCACCGAGACCCCAGAACTTGCACTCGATTGTGCCAGGAGCTGCTGTGTTAGGACAGTTCTTGTCCTCTTCGAGAGAGAGGTTGGTAACATCATCGACGATGCCGATTGTGAACTTCTTCTTGGAGTCCTTCTTGGCAAGGTCTGCAAATACTGCAAATACGGATGATGGTGGAGTGTCCTTGGAACCGAGACCGTAGCGGCCACCGGAAACGAAGAGATCGGTCCTGCCTTCTTCTGCGAGAGCGGTGACTACATCGAGGAAGAGTGGCTCACCAAGAGCACCTGGCTCCTTGGTCCTGTCGAGAACTGCGACCTTCTTTGCGGTTGCTGGGATTGCCTTGACGAATCTGTCGGCTGCGAATGGTCTGTAGAGTCTGACCTTTACGATACCGACCTTCTCGCCGTGTGCGTTGAGATAGTCGATTACCTCGTCTGCGACATCACAGATGGAACCCATTGCGACGATGACTCTGTCTGCATCTGGAGCGCCATAGTAGTTGAAGAGCTTGTAGTCTGTACCGATCTTTGCGTTGATCTTGTCCATGTACTTCTCGACGACTGCTGGCAGTGCATCGTAGTACTTGTTGCAGGCTTCTCTGTGCTGGAAGAAGATATCACCATTCTCGTGGGAGCCTCTCATGTGAGGGTGCTGTGGGTTGAGAGCGTGATCTCTGAATGCCTTGACAGCATCCATGTCGCACATTTCCTTGAGATCGTCATAATCCCAGACTGCAATCTTCTGGATTTCATGGGAAGTTCTGAAACCATCGAAGAAGTTGAGGAAAGGAACCTTGCCAGTGAGAGCTGCAAGATGAGCTACTGGAGCGAGGTCCATGACCTCCTGGACGTTGCCTTCGCAGAGCATTGCGAAACCGGTCTGGCGGCAGGCCATGACATCGGAGTGGTCACCGAAGATGTTGAGAGCCTGGGTAGAAACGGTTCTTGCGCTAACATGGAATACAGATGGAAGCTGCTCTGCAGCGATCTTGTACATGTTAGGAATCATGAGGAGAAGACCCTGTGATGCGGTGTAGGTGGTTGTGAGAGCACCTGCGCCGAGGGAACCGTGCACAGCACCTGCTGCACCAGCCTCAGACTGCATCTCGACTACCTTGACTTCGGTGCCGAAGATGTTCTTGAGTCCGTTTGCGCTCCACTGGTCTACGAGGTCGGCCATAGGGCTGGATGGCGTAATTGGATAGATTGCAGCTACTTCAGAAAATGCATAACTGACGTGAGCCGCAGCATTGTTGCCATCCATGGATTTCATTTTTCTTGCCATGAAAAGCCTCCTTGATTGTTGTTGAATTTTTTCACTTGATGGACGGGCACAAAGACTCGCCCAACTTTATTGGATTTCACGACTAGTATTAGCAT